>JAJDEL010000500.1 GCA_029259835.1 Planctomicrobium sp.
CGTGACCTACAATGCTGTGTTCGAGAATGGAACGGGAACAATTTTCGCAAAACTCAAAAAGGAAAACGGCGTGTGGAAGTTCGTTGGATTCCGCGTGAATTCACCGTTATTCGAACAAGACATTGCGACAACAAAATGCGAAGCGTGTGGAGAACCACACACCGCGAATGCGAAGTTCTGCCCTTCTTGTGGCGTCCAAGTCTCGGCGACACCCGATGAATTGAGTACCAGTTCATCCCCTACGAAAGAATTGAAAACAAAACAAGCCGATGATTCGAAATCGGAATAGCCTCGCGCGTTCACCTCACCGACTGCCACTGGCATCGCAGAGTGGTCTCCCAATCAAACTGGATAGTTTATTGCCATGATCCAAATTGCTGTTGTCGTATTGTCGATTCTTCTCGTTGTCATCGGTGTTAAGGGGTTCACTCCGTCAGGATTACAACTGTCTCAGAAAACGACATTGAAGGGGCGTACAGGGAAAATTGTCGGGACAATATGCATTGCATTTGGTATTGGTCTCATCCCACTATTTCTTTTGATGTTTGTGAAATACTCATCATGGCTTGGTGGGTAACGCGAAGGGAACCAGGGTAGTCATGCCGATTGTCGTCTCGTGAAACAACATTTTCATCGGGCCGACGAATTCGAAAAGGTTGCAGGTAAAATGATGTTCTCTCTTGCAGTCTTCTAGGGACGTCCGCCATGAGTGCCACACAATTTGCACTGTTGTCTTTATCCCCTGAAAGCAAGTGAGTAAAACATCGTGTGCTTCAGTAGGAAAATCTTCCGTGATAGCAACCTGTCATTTGGTTGATAGCGTGGTACAATGCCAGAATGTCAACAACCTCGCTCAGTTTGCTGAATCGTGCGACTGCCGAAGGCGACTCTCAATCGTGGAATCGTCTAGTGCATCTTTACCAGCCGTTACTACGACGTTGGGTGGCAGCATTCGGAATTCAGCACGCAGACTCTGAAGATCTGGTTCAAGATGTTTTAGCAACGGTCTATCGGGACCTTCCCACATTCCAACACAATCAGCGGACAGGTGCTTTTCGAAAGTGGCTCAGAGGAATTCTCATTCACCGGGTTCGATACTTCCTGCGATCACGGAAGAACCGTCCGACCGCGACCGGAAAGTCCAGCGTTCTCGAACAACTTCAACAGCTCTCCGACGATTGCAGCGCCCTGAGCAAAATTTGGGATCATGAACACAACGCGCATGTCATCAGCCATTTGACCACTTCTGTAGAGCCTCGATTTGCGGAGAAGACATGGATGGCGTTTTGCCGACAGGTTCTTGATGGTGTCCCCCCTGACGAAGTTGCCGCCGAATTGGGGATGTCGCTAAGTAGCGTGTATGTTGCTAAGTCAAGAGTTCTAAGTGTGTTACGGCAAGAGGCGGACGGATTGGTCGACTAAATCTCTAATTTTTTCTTAACGCAGCTGTAAGAAAACAACTCTTGCTGCACTTTTAGATAGAGGCTTAACCATTTACACGAAAACACCCTTCGTTCCTCTTTGAGGAGTTGTAAACATGCCACGCAAGACTTTGACTCACCCGGAACGTGATGTCCTTTCTGCGTTTGGACTCGGCAAATTGCAGGCCGATCAGGCACGAGAAGTCGAGACGCACATTTCAGAATGCGAGGCGTGCTGCAAAACACTACTCAACCTACAGAGTGACACATTCGTCGAGTTGGTACGTTCTTCAAATACGGAGAAACGTCAACTCGATGAAGAAGGCGCACGACTAGGTGACACTTCGAGTCAAGAGCACAGTTCTAGTCAAAAGCAAAGTGGCAGTGCCGACTTGTCGGAAATCCCGACGGAACTCGTCAATCATCCACGTTACCGTACCGGTGAACTCATAGGGCAGGGCGGCATGGGAGCTGTCTACAAGGCCGAGCATTTACTAATGAACCGCACGGTCGCATTGAAAGTGATCAACAAGGAGTTACTGACAAAACCGACGGTCATTGAGCGTTTTCGTCGTGAAGCGCAAGCAGCAGCGCAACTCTCACATCCGAATATCGTCACAGCGTATGACGCAGAACAAGCCGGCGACGCACATTTTCTGGTGTTGGAATATGTTGACGGGACGGACCTTGCCGCGTTCGTGAAGCAGCGAGGTCCTTTGTCTGTCGAAGTTGCATGCGAGTTCATTCACCAAGCAGCCGCTGGTCTCCAACACGCACATGAATGTGGCATGGTGCATCGTGACATAAAGCCGCACAACCTGATGGTGACGACTGATCACCAAGTAAAAATTCTCGATTTCGGGCTGACTACATTGTCAGTCGATGCTTCACGAGAGTCCCGTAAAAAATTCATTGCGGAAGCCAATCAGGCAGACGATTTACCGTCCGCTGATCCTGAATTGACTCCACTTGAGAACCGACTCACGAATATCGGTTGCACGATGGGAACTCCGGATTTCATTTCACCAGAACAAGCGAACAATGCTCACTCTGCTGACACTCGTTCGGACATTTACAGTCTGGGATGCACGCTGTATTTCCTGCTGACAGGAACTCCTCCATTTCCGGGCGGATCCGCCGCAGAGAAACTAGATGCCCACAGTCGACAGGAACCACAGCCTATTGACCTTGTACGCAATGATGTCCCTGAGCAGCTTTCAATCATTGTGAATCGCATGATGGCAAAGAACCCAGCGGTTCGATTTCAAACCTCAGCAGAAGTGGCTACCGCTGTTGAGCCGTTCGCCACACGCCTCACACTTTCGGCATCTGACTCAGCGGGCAATCAAAACGACATTTCGAAACGTGGCTCCCACCGATTCGTTCGCTGGGGCTTGGCGATCACAGCTACTGCCGCGACCCTCGTCCTGGCTGCTGTGTTCGCTTCGCCGGAGGTTTCACCGCCTGCCAAATCCAAGCAGGCCGAACAGTCTGGCAGCGGGGTCGGTCAGAGTCATGAGAGTTCGCCCACTAAAATTACAAAATCGAAAATCAACGAATCCAAGGAATACCCTGGTGTATTTTACAGTCCCTCTGCTCCAAACACGCCGAACGTTTTTCGTTCCGTTTTTCAGCTTGAAGTTGTTATCAAGCGAGGCGAAAACGAGGCTCAAGTAGAGTACGCTGATGGAGTAGTCGTCTCCTCGAGCGGGTTAATCGCAACCGTGCTTGATGAACCAGGCACAAATCAATCCGAAATGGGAGGGGTCGATTCCGTAGATGTGCTGATGCTCGATGGTAGCAGCGTTGCCACCGAGCTCGTCAGCTATTCTCCGGCTTATGGAGTCGCAATTCTTCGCGTTAAAGATCTCAACTTGCGTCCTTTAGCTCTTTCTCAAAAGAGCCTTGTTGCGAATCAGCGTGCCACTTGGCACGCGGTCTACAAGGACGGTCGCAAGACGTTTCTTTACACGCGACCGCTTCAGATACACAAATCAACCCACACAGTTGGTGAAACCACGGACCTGTGCCAGATCATTGATAACGGAACGAGCGCTCTTTCTGCGGAACGATCCGGTTCGGCTCTGGTCTCGCACGACGGGAGTTTGGTGGCACTCATGGGTCGGCAAAAACATTGGAAAGTCACTCCCAAGAACTCGCCACCGAGGAAGAAATTCGCCTGGGCCGTTCCGGCTCACGTGATCGCAACACTTATTGAAGAATAAACGGCCGTAGATTCTATGTTAGTGTTTGCGAGCAGCTGTTTCAATCGTCCTATTGATTGTTTTGATAACCCATTTTCTCAGGAGACTGCCATGATGCAGCCATTCACTTTCATGATCGCTTTACTGCTTCTTTTAGCGCCTGACGGTTTCTCGAAAGAGAAGCGAAAGGCACCCCCGAACATTAACGCCTCAAAAGAGTACCCCGGTGTCTATCACAGCCCCTCAGCTCCAACGACTCCGAAATTTTTTCGTTCCGTTTTTCAGCTTGAGGTTGTCATCAAGCGAGGCGAGAATGAGGCACAAGTAGAGTACGCTGATGGAGTTGTCGTCTCCTCAAGCGGACTGATCGCAACCGTGCTTGATTCACCAGACACAAATCAATCCGAAATGGGGGGAGTCGAATCGGCTGACGTGCTGATGCTCGATGGTAGCAGCGTTGCCACCGAGCTCGTCAGCTATTCTCCGGCTTATGGAGTCGCAATTCTTCGCG
>JAJDEL010000006.1 GCA_029259835.1 Planctomicrobium sp.
AAACTTTCCAAAACCGTTTGCAACATGAATGGCTGCCGGAACTTTATTCAAAAACACGTTTTGTGAGTGAGGCTTAATCGCAGTCACGCCCGTACGCACAGAATCGCCTTCGATGATCGTCCGGTGTCCAACTTGAACGCCGTTCACGTCAGTGATCGAATTGTTTTTTCCTGGTGAAAGTACACCAATCGAAATTCCCAAATCGCGCAGACGAGGGCGGTTCGAAACGGTCACTACTGATTCGTCGCATTGCGCAACATCAGCATGGATGACGGCAAGACCGATTAAGAAAACCCGAGCGATGTCTCGCAGCATATTAGGACCTCAATGTTTTTTCTTGTAGAGCGATAGCACGGGAAACGTGGCGTCAAAGTTATTAGATCACTCTTTGATAGACAACTCGATGTGCGACGGAGATTCGGGTGAGCAATAGATTCGATGGCGAGCTTTTTGGTAGTCGGCTTCTTTGGCTTCCATGATGTTAGTGAACCTTTGCGGGTTGCGGTCAATCAGCGGAAACCAACTACTTTGCACTTGAACCATGATCCTGTGCCCTCTGCGAAATCGGTGATTGCGAGTCCGTAAATTGATCACGAATTCTGCTGTTTCGTTTGGAACAATCGCCGTAGGATTTGTGAAACTGTTGCGGAATTTCCCTCGCAGAACATCATCCGCGATCATTAATTGATACCCACCCATTTCGGGTTTGTCCGGATACTTTTCGGGGTAGACATCAATCAGTTTCACAATCCAATCGGCATCTGTCCCGGATGTCGATGCATGCAAGTGAGCAGAAATCTTGCCGACGAGATCGACCTCTTGTTTCAGTGGCTCGGTGACAAAGCTTAGCACATCCGGACGGTCATGGACAAATCGCTGGTCCTCGACTTTCCACAGCTTGCCCGCTCTTTGGAAACGCGGCTCTTCGCTTCCTTTGAGGCCGCTCCAGAAACCCATGATCGGTCGCTTGGAATACGGAACAGGTTTGCTCGGATCGGAAACGTATTCGACGAAATTATCGTCCACTTGATCTGGATTCTCAAACGACAGTGAGCCATCAAAATGAAGATTCAGCTTCTGTTGAGAGATTCCATCGCGCGGCGGCCAAGCGTCGAATGTTTGCCATTCATTCGTCCCGGTCTGAAACATGGTCGCCTCCTTGAGATCCAACGTCCCCATGTCCTTTAGGTAGTAGGCAAAGAACGGTGCTTCAATTTTTTCCTGGTAGTAGGCGACCGTGTCGGAGCCAAAGTCATACTCGCCAAGCGATTCACGAGGCCCTCGCGTCCACTGTCCGTGTGCCCAAGGGCCAACCACGATCCGATTCAGGTCATGCTTGTCGAGCGGTTCGAGCTTGTCGTAGATGTCCATCGCTCCACCGAAGTTCTCGGCGTCCCACCAGCCGACCACATTCAAGGTCGGAACGGTGACCTCGGTCAAATGCTGAAGCGTACCACCTGTTTGCCAGTATTCATCGTACGTGTGATGAGTGGTGAAGTGATCCCATGTCGGTGAGACGCCATGAAGGTAGCGAGCATTCATATTGCTGATCGGCCCCATGTCCAGAAAGAACTCGTACGTGTCAATCTGGTCAAACGGAAAGCGAGAGTTCTCATTCGGATCGAAATCGAACAGATAAGGAAGTTCGGCGCTGGGACCGAGACGAAACGCGCCGAAGTGGTAGAAGTCATCGCCAATGAAATAGTCTGATGGCGATGCCTGCGGACTGGCGGCTCGCAATGCCGGATGTGAATCCACCAGTGCCATTGTGACATACCATCCAGGATAGGAAACGCCCAGCATCCCGACCCGACCGTTATTCTTCTTTACGTTATTGATAAGCCATTCGATCGAATCGTAAGCATCCGTCGAGGCGTCGATTGCCTTCGGATCAACACGATGTTGAACGGGCCGATTCCATTCGAACTTCACCTCCGATCCGTGCCGTCCGCGAGCATCTTGAACTGCAAAGATATAACCTTGCTTTGAGAGTTCACGAAAGGATGTGTCGAAATATCGAGTGAACCCTCCCTCCGAATCTGCCACGCGGTAAGGCGTTCGCAGGAAGACAATCGGTAACTTTCCTTTGATCTCGCGCGGGGTATAGATCTCGGTGTACAACGCCACACCGTCACGCATTGGTATCATTTCTGAGGTCTTGATGTATCGTTTTTCGTTGTTGACTTCCTGCCCGAGTAAAGGGGCTGCGGGCAATAAAAGCGGGAGAATCACCAACAACCAAAGTTGCTGCGTTGACTTTGATAATTTGAAGACGAATGAGAAGTCGTGTAGCATTGGGGATCGCCGTTCTCTATCCGGATGAGAATAAAAGTTGTTCAACTGAACACAAGGAACAGGTCCATTGAAAACGCAAGTCTACCTTGCGGGTTGCTTGTTTGCCTTCGTCGCAGGCTCGAACCTCGCCGCACAGGAAAAAAACACCGCGCCATCATCTGTTGATCGTCTGGATTCGCAATTCAAGAAGTTGGTCTCAACCGGAATGGTCGTCGGTGCTCAGTTGGCGGTTGCTCACGATGGTCACGCGACGATTGTGCAGAACTATGGAACTGTCGCAGTTGGTTCGCAAAAACAAGTCGATGAAAAAACATTGTTCCTGATCGGTTCCTGTTCAAAACCGTTCGCGTCGGCGTGTGTGATGAGTCTGATCGACGATCCGAATGTGAAAATTGCGCTGACTGACCGAATTGACCAGTGGATTCCAGCGTACGGATCTTTGAAAGTGACTAATGGAGCAAATGTCTCTCGCGCTCCAACCATCGAAGAACTTTTGGCTCATCGAGCCGGCATATACAGCCAGAAGATTGGAATGACACTTGATCAGACTAAGTGGATTCGGCGTTTCTCACACACTCTTTCCGATACAGTTGATGGAATATCCACTTACGAACTCATCGCTCAGCCCGGTCAGCGATATGCTTACAGCGGCGCTGGTTATTGTGTGTTGGGGCGAGTCGCCGAAATCGCATCGGACCAGCCCTTCGAAGAGATCCTGCAACAACAATTGTGCAAACCACTTGGACTGACCAAGACCACGTACTTTCCTTCACGAACGTATCCCAACGAGACCATTGCGACCGGTCGCATGCAGGCCGTGGCGCCACATCTACTAGGGAGCGAACATCGAATGCCGCTGATCGGCGGCAGCCTGTATTCGACGGCTGACGAAATGAGTCTGTTCGGGCAGACGATCATCCATCAATGGAACGTAACTGACACGAAACGTCAGTTGCCAATCTCAACGGACTCGATGAAGGAACTCACTCGAATCCGCAGCCCGAAGAGCGGTTACAGCCTTGGTTGGAAAGTGCAACAGCATGCCGGACGTCCCATTCGCCTGTCCCATTCCGGTTCGCTGCAATCCTATCGTGCTCGCCTGGTTCTGGATTTGCGTCACAGCACCACCATCGCAGCCTGCTGGACGCTTGCCAGAAACAAAAACCCTGCCACGCTGAACAAACTCATAGACGGAGTTCTTGATGATGCAGTCCATGATTAGAACTGAGAGTTCATCTACACCAGAAACGAAGAGCGAAACACGACAGGGTTTTCGACGGACTGCAGCTGTCACTGCCCAGATGACATGGAATACTCCAAATCAAAACGACTGCTTGGTGCGTGGTTGTGTTTTTCAAGATCAGGGTTGTACGTGAAGACTTTAATTTTGTTCTCGCCTGGCACAAAAACCATGTAACGCAACCATGATTCTCCGCCGTTGTTTAAACCTTGGTAATCGCTCAGTATCTGATGTACCTGATTTCCGTGTACGCCCGTGGAAGTCAACAAGGCCACTCCTAAGACATGGCCGCAAACGACCA
>JAJDEL010000051.1 GCA_029259835.1 Planctomicrobium sp.
GACATACCAACGCTGAGACCAACAAGAAATAACACGCTCACCGCAGCTTTCGCCAGAGTTTTCGCTCCTGTAGATCTGAGATTGCGTCCATGACGTGCCAACTCACCGGCCCTCCAATTCAAGCCAGCACGTATAGCATGACCAAGGATGAGGCTCACAAAGATCGCTGCAAAGAGCCACAGAATCCGCCATGATTCATTGCCAAGGACCAACTCTCGTGATAGCCAGGGCTTATCTTCATCAGGTAAATTGAGAATCGGTTTATCTTTGTAGAACTCGTGCAGGGTGTCAATTTGTGCGACCGTGTCCACTGAAAAACGCCAGACCCCCTCTTCGTTACGAGCGATCTCAACCGGCTGGTTAGGTTCATTGAGTGGGAATCGAAAGATGGGCCCCTCCGGGTCGTCGCTGACCTGGGCATAATCAATCAACGCCAAACGTTCAATGACCTCTTTGAGTTTGCGAGCAAGTCCCATCTTGCGATATGGGTTCGGGCCAGGATATTTGCTGTCGAACTCGGAAAAATTGAGCGCGGCGACGGCTGACTGATAGTCCTTTTTTTCAAGCGAATCAAATAATGTTCGCATCGTACTTCGGGCGCTCTTTAGCTTGTCTGGAACGGGAGCTGAATCTGTCTGCACATTGACTTCACCGGTCTTCTTGTCCGGCTCGTTGCCTGAGGGTGGATCCCCGACACTTTCTTCCTGGACCGGTTTTTGAACTTTCGTTGCATCCGAGTTAATCGGCGTTTGTTCACGGAGGACAGTGTAAATTGCATCGATTTTGAGAACAGTCTCTGCTGCGAATCTCCACCGTCCATCTTTGCTTCTTTCAAGAACAATTGGCGAATCCGCCTTTTCGGGTGGAAATCGGACGGGGAGAGAGTCCGACTCATCGCTAATCAGAGAGAAATCGACCAACGCCAAATGGTCTAGACAGGCCTTCAAGCGTTGTGCGTACTTGACCTGCTCGAAAGGATCTGGAGTGGGGTCGATAACTGAAAAATCGAGCGCTAATGCTGCAGTGCGATAGTCCTCGTTTTCGACTGCGATAATAAAGCTTTTGAGGGTATGTCGAGCACATTTAAAACTGGCCTCTTCTTGAAGTGTTGAGGGCTCGTCGTCTGCCGACTTGGTCAAATTGGTGTCGTCAGCATCTTCTCGTGTCTCCGTGTCAGACACTTGACCGAAGCACACTGACGAAGTTGGCAACCACTGGCTGAAAAGGCTACAATAAATCGCAACAGCCAGAAAGATGATCCAGCGGCAAAACATGATGATGGCTCCGAGAGGAATATAGTCTGGTACACTTTCTAAAAACAGTTTTTCATAACCCGATACTAAGCTGAGAGCCTGGCCGACCGCAACCTGATCTTGAACAACCACATTCACCATATCGGCTATGGCGTTCGTCTCTCACGTTCTGATAATTATCGCTTAGTTTCCAACCTGAAGCTCACGCTTTGAATTCCAAACTAAAACAAGAATCGTATTCGGCGATGAGTTCGCGGTCCTTGTCCACCACCATGTTTGAGACTTCGCTTCCACCGTGCATGCTCCACCAGTATTCGCCGCATCGCCTCAGCAACCGCTCCAAAGAAATGGCCTCGACTTTCCATTGCTGCGGTTCATCAACATCGACCAAACGTACACAGGTTTCATGTACCAGTAAAGTCGGCTGAATTGACTTCCTCGGTTTCCGCTTTGAGAGTTTTGCTGATGCCAGCTTGCGAAGTTCTTGATAGACCACCGGCAACAGCTTTTCGTCCGCTTCCGTGTGACCTTGGTCAAAGAAGGACAAACCTGGAATCAAAACCTAAAAAACACTTGACCTTCAAGACATTCGCTGCACACGATGAACTCATCAGCGAATGTGATGCATGAGGCTTTTGCTGTTAGATTTCTTACTAGATCGCTCTCGCGGCACATTACTTTTCAAGTGTCGATAAAGTTGTCGCGCCGGGGCATTCGTAGCTCAATTCATTGACCCACTGATTTGTTTTAAAGCTACGCGTGCGAATCAGAATTCTTTCTCGTTCAACGACGATCAAGCGACCCTGTGGAGTGGGGTTTTTGTAGCCAAGATTTGTCACAGCGAGGTGGAGGCAGTCTGCTTCTCGATGCGTTGTTGCATTGCCCAAACGGTCGACAGCACGATGATCAGGGTGCGTGTGACCGCTCACCCAGAGCTTGACTTCTGGATGCCTGCGAAGCAGGTCTCGAATTGCACTCGAGTCGCTCGCAGGCACACGTGTATTGAAAGGGTATTCACCAGGGAAGAGCGAGATGAGATCACCCGAGTTGTATACTGTGTCTGCCAAGGGGAGGTGATGAAAGACAATCGTCGTCGCCGTCTTGTCTGACAACTGTTCTTCGAGCCAATCGACTCGATCTTGAACAATCGGAATCTCGTGACCGTATTCTGCAACACCGAGGAAGATTAAGCGGATTCCCTTGAGCCATACGACATCGTCAAGAGGTCGATTGGAAACTTCGTGATATCGCTTGAGTGTTTCCTCTGTGCGCGCTTCTGTGTTCCCGGAGAGGTAATAGCTGACAGAGTGGATTTTCGTCAGGAATTGTTCGACCAGTGGGAAACTTTCCATCCCTTTCCCAATCAGATCACCGTTTAAGACGAGCAGGTCTAAGTCCTGCTGCATCACAGAATCTCGCAGAAATAACTCTGAGTAACCTTGTGTCCCATCTGCCCCGAGATGCAAGTCGGAGATCACTCCCAAAGTCAGGCTTCCCTCTGGACTATTCTGTTCCGGTTTCGCACGCCAAATGTCGTAATCTTTGCCGCGTGTTTTGATTGGTTTGTCTGGCATGTCTACTTACACTCTCTCACTCGGTTCGTTTTTGATCATCTGCGATCGAGCATTAGACGTCTCTTTGAGATGGTTCAGAGGTGCGAGATTGTCTGGAGATTTCTTTACTCAACACGTAGAGCAAATAGAGGAATCCTAAGAGTACCAATATTGAGGCATTCAGCAATACGATGACTACGATTTCTTGGACGTCTGTCGCACCATCGGGCATCGATCCACCGCAGGCCACTTTAGTAGTCCAAGTTCTTTCTAGCTGGGCCGACGAAGTCGGTGGAAGGCTGCAAGCCAATCGATCCAACTGATGGGACTCAGACTCTTCGCATGAAGCGACAAAACAGTATTTCATCAATAATTCGGCGTTTTCCCGACATGCCATGATGATGCATTTTAAAACCCCTGTCTGCAGATAGCCTACCCCGGTCGATGTGACCGGAGCATTTATGAAAGGATCAACTCTGCCTCCCCCACTCAACATCGGGATACACGACACGGAATGTCACAAAGTCGTATCGACTACGTATCATGATTGAAAGTCGGCTGTTGCATGAATCATTTTGACTCGCCTGTTGGTTGTGTTAGCCAAAACCAACAAGACACGCAGGTACGATTCATTGCTGAAGATCGAATGCACGGCGAAAGTCAAAAAACGGTCGGTTAGTACAAATCCCAAGAAACGCATGAGAAGATGACACGACGACAGCAGCTGTCTTCATCTTCAACGTTAATCCTAAACAGCAGCGGCGGTGATCACCGTTGAGACAACCAACACAGTCAGTACTGAAAGCATGTGGCGGGTTTCCTCAAAGGACATGCCGGAGCGCCGTGCTCGTTTGGGCGGCGAATTCTGCTCGAAAGACAAGTTCGTTGGCATTTCTTAAGCAAGAATCTCGCTGACCACATTTCCGTACACGTCGGTGAGACGAAAATCGCGCCCGCCGTAGTTGAACGTCAGGCGCTGGTGATCCAGACCAAGTAAGTGCAGGATCGTGGCGTGCCAGTCGTGGATGTGCACGGGGCTTTCGACGGCCTGATAACCCAGTTCGTCGGTTGCTCCATGAGCCATGCCGCCTTTGACTCCGCCGCCGGCCATCCAGATGGTGTAGCCTTTGTTGTTGTGGTCGCGGCCGGTGCCACTTTGCGAGTACGGAGTGCGACCGAATTCTCCCGCCCAGACGACCAACGTATCATCGAGCATGCCGCGTGACTTGAGGTCTGCCAGCAGCGCGGCGACAGGCTGGTCGGTCGCGACGCAGGCTTCGGGAAGATTTTTTTTCAGCAGGAAATGATGGTCCCAGCCGATTGGTGCCGTCAATTCGATGAAGCGAACTCCGGCTTCCGCCAGTCGGCGAGCGAGAAGGCACTGCTGGCCAAAGCGATCCGTGGGAAGTCCCGGTCCGATGCCGTAGTGATTGAGCGTCGTTTCTGTTTCCGACGACAGATCAAGCAAGTTCGGAATTTGATCCTGCATGCGGAATGCCAGTTCAAACGATTCGATTGCGCCCTCGATTTCCGGGTGATGAACATCGCGTTTCAGTTTGTGGGCGTTCAGGTCGCCAATCAGATCCAATTGCCTTCGCTGTTGCCGGGAGTCCAGCAACGAGTTTTCCATGTTGCGCAGAGGCGCGCCGGATTCAGCGTCCACGCCGAGAAACTTCCGGTAAAACTCCGGAATCTGCCGAGTGCCGATCTTCGTCGCCTGAAAAACGGCAGGCAGAAACGCGCTCCCGTAATTACGGGCTCCGCCGTTATCTGATGGCGGATTCAGTGTGATGAAGCCGGGCAGATCGCTGTTTTCACTTCCCAGCCCATACAGCGACCATGCACCGAGCGACGGTCGTGTAAACTGGAAACTGCCGGTGTGCATCTGGAGAAACGCCTGCGAATGGTTCGGCAGGTCGGTGTGCATACTGTGAATAAAGCAGAGATCGTCCGCGTGTTTGGCTAGGTTTGGGCAGAGTTCCGAGAACCAGAGACCAGAGTCTCCATGCTTTGCGAACTTGAACGGTGTTGGCATGAGACCGGCGTTTCCGGCGAGCGCACTGTCGGCCGTCTTCCGGCCTTCGAGGTCGCCGAGCTTCGGCTTGTAGTCAAACAGGTCGACGTGCGAGGGGCCGCCATTCATCGACAGGAAGATCACTCGCTTGGCCTTCGCCGGGAATTGAGTCGGTTTGGGAGCCAGGTTACTGCCGGATGCCGCGTCGCGAGCCGCCGCCTGCTGGGCGAGGCTGGCGAAGGCGAGATATCCGAATCCGGACGAGAGTGACTTCAGGGCGTCACGGCGTGAGAGAAGATTGAACATGTTCGTGGTCCTTATGTCTGTGCGACTCGCACTAGTGCAGCGTCAATCTTAAAAAATTAGGGTTGATGAAAAGTTAAGGAGCGACAACGGAGCGGTTTACCAAGTCAGGAATCCCCAATTCTAAGCCTGACAAGGCACTAGTCCAGGATCCGAAACTCTGCCGTTGACAGCATTGCCTGACAGAAACTCAATACAGTGACGTCGCGTTTCGGCTCACCAGCGTCCTTATTGTTCTGCGCAATTTCTCTTTGTCGCAGAAACTCCAGTGAGCGAGCCATCTCGTGATCGTCGGGCCTGCGTCCGAAGCATAATTCAAACGCTCGTTCCACCATCTTCTTGTCGTGTTTGGTTTCTCGCTGGAGCCGTGCCGCCAGTTCACGGGCTCGATTCTGAACGAACTCGCTGTTCATCAGGTACAATGCCTGTACCGGAACGTTGGTGATTTCTCGATCTCCCGTCACCAGACCCGGTTCTGCGAAATCGAAAAGTTCCAGAACATCCGGAAGCCGATCGCGGATCACGGGGAGATAGACAGAGCGGTACGTTGAGCCGTCCAGATCCTTCGGGAGTTTCTTGTTGAGTCCGATCAACGAAATCGGCCTGTCACCGATCATCGTCGCGACCAGTGATCCGCCGGGGCGCGTGCGATCGAGGCTTCCGGCTGCAAACAGCATCGCGTCGCGAATAGCTTCTGCTTCCAAACGACGTTTGGGCATTCTCCACAGCAGCCGGTTCTCAGGA
>JAJDEL010000501.1 GCA_029259835.1 Planctomicrobium sp.
TAACAATCAGTAAGGCGCAGACTCTCCTGCGCGAAGCTGTCGATGTTCGGCGTCTTAATCAGATCATGCCCATAACATCCGATGTCTCCATACCCCAAATCGTCACACAAAACGACCACGATATTAGGGCGCTGTTCATTCCCTGCTGCTTGAACAATCGAAGGAAATATGGCATACGCCAAACTAAGGACAATTAGAAATTGACGCGACATTTTTTTCTCCAGAATTTCGGTGTTTATATCAATAAATATAATTTCGGCAGTAAGAATTTGAATGCAACATCACTCACGCGGCGGTGCGTCGGGGTTGGGCATTTCATCCAGGACTCTTTGCAGACGTTTTCGAACTTTTTGAAGTTGCTCTGTATCAAGAGAAGCAGCAAGTGACGCGGCTTCGAGTCGATCTTCGCGCACGTCAAACATGCGACCATCCCCGTACAGTTTGTATCTTTTGTTTCTGGCGAAGCGAATTTTGGTGAATTGATCTTTATCCCAGCCAGGGCGAGGATCGTAATGGCTGAAAATAATACGTCGGGGTTGCGGACGTTTTTCGCCAAGCAGAATCGGGTAGAAACTGATGCCATCGAGTCCGGCATTGTCTGGAGCCGTTGCACCAGCTGCTTCCACAAGCGTCGGATAGAAGTCGGTCGAGTCGATGAGGTCTCGATTGATCCCATGTTTGATTATTCCGGTCCAGCGTGCAATGAACGGAACGTGCGTTCCAGCTGCCGTGGTCAGTCCTTTCCCACCTTGCACCGGCCCATTCTTCGTTTGAGACGTAATCTTCAAGTGAGTTCCATTGTCACTGTAAAAGAGAATCAACGTTTCTTCGGCGAGGCCGAGGCTTTCGACTTTCTGAACAACTCGACCGACGCATTTGTCCATGTACTCAACCATGTCGGCAAAGTGTTTTGTGTCTTCCTCAAATCGTAGAGGTTCATTCGACCAATCTTGACTGTCTGGAGTCGGAACCATCGGCCAATGCGGCAGCGCCATTGGGTAGTAAACGAAGAACGGTTTCTCCGAGTCCTGCTTCTCTTCGAGATACTCGTTGATGTAGTCTACGAAGATGTCTGGCCCGTACTTCCCTTTGAAATCCAGCAACTCACCGTCTCGATAGACGCGAGGATCGGCGTACCGGGAGCCTTTGTCTTCAGTATGTCCGACATGCCAGGTACAGGAGCGCTGGAAGCCGGTCTCTTCAACACGCATTCCAGTGCCGCGTCGTTTGCTTGCTCCCGGATAGTCAGGGGGGTCGTAGCTTTGCAACTGCCACTTGCCTGACATGCAAGTGTCGTAACCTGTTTTCCGCATCGCATGCCCGAAAGTTTTCTCTTTTGGATCGAGAATCCCGAAGTACAGCCAGTTGCGGTTGTTGTACTTCCCTGTCATTAACTGAATACGAGTATTCGTACAGAGCGGCTGGGAATACGCATGAGTGAACCGCATCCCTTCCTGAGCAAGTCGATCCAGGTTCGGCGTTTTGTGGCTGGTTCCACCATAAGATTTCAGACACTCAACCCCAAGGTCGTCCGCCATGATCAGTATGATGTTCGGCCGCCGCTGGTTCGCCAGAGTATCTTCCGCTGCAAATGAGAATGCAAAAACCGCAACCATGATTGTGAACAACGCGCGCATACTTGAGACTTCCAACATGATAATTAGAACTGAATTACCAGAGTGTATAGCAAACCAAAGACCGCGCTGATCCCGAGCAGTTTGATTGATTCGGTAACACGGCGGTATTTTGAGTTTGAAATATGTGAATCGATCAAAAGTCCTGCCATAACTTCTTGTTTGAGCCCCGCCATTCCAAGATCTTCGCAGTCCTGGATGAATTGATCTGAGTCAGTGATGGAGTAACGGTGGGCAATCGCGGCAGCGTGAAAGTGAGCGCATTTTTCGAGTGCAGGGTGGCGTCCCTTAAGGCGAAATGGATGCACACACAAGAACGCCCAAATGCAGGAGACGCTTGTGCAAATGAGCCAGCCTGCGAATAATATCCCCGCAATGATCGGCCACCAAGTGAAGGGGTGCTCATTAGCAGGTAGGTGAAAGAACGGTTTCAATGTGGGAATCAACATGCTTGCCAACGCGCCAGCAACGGTTAAGACCACGGTTGCTTTAGCATCTGCAAATCGAATCCACTCTGCGGTGATTTGATATGTGTCAATAAAGTTCTCGACTTCCAGCGACTCGGTGTTCTCCACGAGATTTTGCACCGCAGATGTTGGAGTTTTATCTGCATCGGGAACATCTTGGGATTCTGTGGGCAAATGGCACCTCTGGATGTTGGGAGTGAATGATCGGCCTGAAATCGTAACGTTTGTTCAAAGACATGTCAGTCAATAATAGGGTGAGACCAATTTTGCGACTGATTTATATCTCATCACTCGACAGTCATTGAATTGAAATGGTTCGCTTTCCTTGCGTTGGTTCTCGTGTCACTCCTGCTGAGTATGCATTGTATTTGAGCTGAACTCTCACTTTCACACCACATGGTGGCTCAAGCAGCAAATGAAACGATTCCGCAGAAATCGGAAAAGCCGTGATTAGCTTGAAGTCGTCGCTCCATTCGCTCCGGATGCCATAGATCAAGAATGCATGCAATGCTTCGGGATCGGGAGAATTCGCGAGAGTTAACAAGTCGGAGATCGCTTGAATGCGTTGCTTGCCAGTCCCGATCTCTTCAATGATGCGATAGCATTTCAATTGTCGATAATTCACATCAGTCAAATGAGGGTCGACAATGTGGCGTGAGCGGCGTAGTCGAGCGATCTCAGAACGACGCCCGCGAAACATAATGCGACCCAGAAAATACGTTAGGTTCAGCAACAGCGTTCCATGCCTAGTAATAGGTTGAAATGTCGGTCGTGAGAACTCCAAAGCTGTTTCGAGTGACCGTTCAGTCCACCTTTCACGTTTCTGCCCGTAGGGAGTTTCTATTAGACTGAAAAGATACCCGTAGGAATGTTGAATCCCTGCATGAACAACCGGAGAGTCCATCGAGACTCCAGTCAGTTCGCCGAGTAACTTCAAAATGGATGGATCAACGATTTCTTCACTGGTATTGTCATCAACATTCAGGCATTCACCCCAGAGATTAAGTAATGACTGGCATTTCCCGGAACGACAAATCTGCTCGTAAAGTTCTGGAGCACGGAGTTTGAGGAGAGAGGCTGCCGAGATCGCGGATTGGTTACCAGAAATAATCTCCTGAGCGAGATTGTTCAACCTTTCATTCCAGTCAATTGCCCCACTCACAATGCAGAGTTCTCCCGCATGAATAAAGTCTGCATTGTGAACGAGTCGCGTTGATTCCTCAATGGTTCACACATCAGGCTGGGTTGAATCGGGAGATTTTCGATGGAGTTCTCCACACGCAAGGCGTTGCGTAAAATCGAGCAGACCGCGAAATCGAAAACCTGGATCGACGTATTGTTCAATCACGTAGAACGCAAAGTAGTAGAATCGACAGAAACTCCAGACGCTGATGGCAAGCAAGATCGCGACCTGCCAGGAAAGCGTCAGGTAGATCAAGATGAAGGACGCGAACAGCCCCAGGATCAGAAAAAGAAGCCCTTTGAAAATGATCAACCGCCGATTAGTAATGTCCATCATTGCGAAGTCCGAAGGTTTCAACCGAGGTGAATAGGGGATAAGCCGATTTCAAGACATCATCCTTACGATTGAAACATCATTGGTGATGGATGAATTCATCACTGGTCGTTGGATTCCGAAAGGTCGTTTACTCCTTCGCAGACAATTCTTCCCAGCGTTCGTAAATTGTTGTTAGTTCATCACCGAGTGATTGCAAGCGTGCTGTTCGAGAAGCGATGGTCGGTCCATCCTGTTTGAAGAATTCTGGATCGGCCATTGCCGATTGTAGCTCTGCCTGCTCGGTTTCCAGAACTTCTATCTTCCCTGGAAGAGATTCGAGTTCTTGCTTTTCTTTGAAAGAGAGCTTCGGCTTTTGTTCTTTCAGTTTGACTTTGCCGGTCTGTATTGATTTTCGATTTATGGAAACTGCCTCGACAGGTCGAGATCGCTGGCGCAGGTAGTCGTCGTACCCGCCAGCGTAGTCGGCAATCGTGCCATCACCGTCCAGAACAAGTGTGCTGGTGACGACGTTATTGAGAAAAGCACGGTCGTGGCTGACGAGTAAAACCGTCCCGGAATAGCTGATCATCAAGTCTTCGAGAAGTTCGAGAGTCTCGGAATCGAGATCGTTCGTTGGTTCGTCAAGGACCATTAGATTCGAAGTTCGTTTGAAGATCCGAGCAAGCAGCATTCGGTTCCGTTCTCCTCCTGAGAGATACCTTGCTGGCCTGCGCGCACGTTCTGGCGTGAACAAAAAGTCCTGGAGATATCCGTAAATGTGCTTCTGCTTCCCGTTGATTAACAATTGATCCTGACCTTCGCCGACGTTTTCGACGACTGTCTTTTCGTCGTCAATTTGCTCGCGGAGTTGATCGAAGTAAATGACTTGCAAATTCGTGCCATGTCGGATCGTTCCGGAGGTCGGCTCCAACTCACCAAGAATCAGTTTCAACAGCGTACTCTTCCCGGCACCGTTCGGACCGATGATGCCAATTTTGTCGCCCCTGGAAATTTCTGTCGTGAATGAGTCCACAATCGGGACTCCATCGTCATAAGCAAAAGAGATGTCCTTCGCCTGCATGACAAGATGACCAGAACGATCTGCTTCTCCGGCTTTCATTTTCACATTGCCAATTTTGTCTCGCCGTTCACTTCGCTCATCTCGCAATTTTTTGAGTGCACGAACTCGACCTTCGTTACGAGTTCGACGGGCTTTGATTCCCTGACGAATCCAAACTTCTTCTTCGGCAAGTTTCTTGTCGAACGCAGAATTCTGCTGCTGCTCAGCATGTAACGCATCGTCGCGACGTTTCAAGAATGTTTGATAGTCGCAGGTCCAGTCGAATAACCGACCACGGTCGACTTCAAGGATTCGAGTCGCCAGCGCCTGCAAGAAGACACGGTCGTGTGTCACGAACAGTATTGTTCCTTGAAAACTCGACAAAAAGCCTTCGAGCCAAGTGATCGATTCGATGTCAAGGTGGTTCGTTGGTTCATCCAGAAGAAGTAAATCAGGCTCACGAATGAGGGCTTGCGCCAGCAGCGCCCGACGCTTCATTCCGGACGATAATTGCGAGAACGAAGCATCGGCAGTGAGATTCATTTGTGTAAGCAGTCGCTCCAGCGTCTGGTCAACTTCCCATTCTTCTCGGTGGTTGTCTCCTAAACCTTCCCGCACGAGGTCGGCGACCGATTGCGATGTCCCATCTGGAACATCTTGAACGAGACGCGCAATTTTGATCCCATCTGCTGTTTTAATAATGCCATTATCAGGCGGCACATCCCCAGCGATGAGTTGCATGAGCGTCGACTTACCAGCACCATTGCGACCAAGCAAACCGATCCGCTCACCTCGACCTATTTCCAGGTCGGTATTTTCCAACAGCGATGGTCCCGCCCAGGTGAACGAGACATTTCGCATACTCAACAGTGACATCAACGACTCCAAGGTGGCAAACTGATCATAACACCAGCGGAAGTCTATCGCTTTAGACATACGTGGCAAGGACAGGCAGCTACCAGATTCTCAGGAAGTCGTTGAGAGATTGCACAGGCGAAGACGAACGGGATCCGGAAGTCATCGCAAACTACCAGAGTTCCAAAAGACGACTTCCGAAGACTATGAAGATGACAGTCACCGCCGACAAATTTGCTGTCACAACTGCCGCGGTTCCTAATCGCATCATTTGACTGATGTCTTTACTCAGATGGTGCTTGAACTCATTAACGATGAAGCTCAATAGCTGATGAAAGAGTTCGACCGAAAGCGTGAGGCCGAGCGTGAGTATCAATATCAGCCACTCAGATTTTGCCAATCCGAACACAAGTCCCGATGCAAACACCATCGCCCCAATAAACAAATACAGGAAAAGAATTGAGTCCGTTCGCAAACCGATCCGGAACCCTGTTTCGGCATCAACAAGTCGTTGCCTCCACGGAGATCGAGTTTGTTTCGCAATCTGTATTTCGTGGCTGGATGGAGTAAGCATATTCTTCGTGATTTAGAAGAAGGAGTCGGAAATTTACCTCGGGATGCGAATTCAGGTCAAGATGCGGTTTGAACCAATGTCAATTGATGGTCCGCGCATGACTGGTGAGAAATTTTTCAATCTCTTTCAGAAGACAATGACCCTAAGTGCTGATTTTCCAATCAGATAACGCCATAGAGCTGCAATGACCCTGATGGTGAGAAGTGGAATTGTCGGCACTGCAAATTCTGCAATTCGAATGTCAATTTCTAAAAAAAGATGAACATTTGTCGGATACCCTCAATAGACTCTGCCGGAAGAACCGATACATCTGTTAGCTAACCGATTCACAGATTGAATCAACTCTATCTCAGCAAGATGCCGCGTTTGACGCGATACCAGCACCAGGACGGTCGCCAGGAGAATTCCATGCGACCTTTATTTCCACTCTTTGATGCTCTTGTTAGCCTCAACACACTCACACAGGCGCCATTGATTGCAGGCCCCGATCTCGGTTATGATCGGCAGTTCCTGCCGGTTGAGGCATTCCTCGATCATGGCGAACCGATCCCAACATCTGGGGAGGCTGAGATGGACCGAAAACGGTCGAATCGCACCAATTCCGAACCGAAAATCGATCAAAACATGTCCGATTCACAACCAGAAACTCGTCAAGAGCGGCTGGCCCGGATTCGTGCAGAGATCGATTCTGGCGTCTACGAGACCCCGGAAAAACTCGAAATTGCAATCAGTCGAATGATGGGAGTTCTGACAGACTGATGAATCCGTTTAATCTGAGACTGCCTCAAGGGGGAAATCGTGTCTAATTTGGAAGCGGTCACCGTTGCCGTCTCTCCAGCCGAGAAATACCGCGAGTACCTCGCGACGCAAAACTTGCGCATGACGCGCGAGCGCGCGATTTTCATCGAAGAGGTCTTCTCCTCTCACGAACATTTCGATGCTGACCAGTTGGTGCAACGACTCGAACGTCGCAAGGACGGGAAACGGGTCAGCCGGTCAACGATTTATCGCCACCTCAAACAACTCGAAGAGGCAGGGCTGATCCGAAAAGTCGCACGTCAGGGTGATCGTGATCTTTACGAGCACGACTACGGCTACCCTCAACACGATCACCTGATCTGCAAAAAATGCGGTGACCTGATCGAATTTCATAACGAAGAGATCAGCAAAATTCTCGAAACAGTCGCCCGCGAACACGGTTTTCGGATCGAAGGTCACCGACTTGAAGCTCACGGCCTCTGTGACAATTGCTGCAAACGCCCAGATTCTCGACCTAAGAAGATGAACCTCATCTAAAGCACTATTCGAAGTACGATGCTTCTCAGAGTAATTCTATTAAGCAAGGCCCACCTGAAAAACATCCAGGCGGGCCTTTTTCATTGAGTCAGCATTTACCAATCTCAAGTGAATGCTGAATTTGATTTAGCACTTAATAATCACCAATTGGGTTTCCATCCTGATGTTGAATCAGGTTGGAGAAAGTTTCCTTACCGATTGATTTCTCAATGTCGCGCACCGCCCCGTCGCTCAGTAGAACAAGGAACTGTCTTCCGATGTTCCCCAATGCTTTAAAAGGATCTTCGGCATTGAATTCGAGTCCGCCTGGTTTCGTCCAAATTTCCGCGGTCTTGTCACCAGCGGTGACGACGAGAATCGTATTGGAGGTTCCGTCTGTAATATCTCGAATTCCGACGCCTGGCTTACCTTCGTTGAAGAGCAAATCCTCACCGACAAAAACATGAATAGCAGTTTTGCCTTCTGGATGATTTCCAAAGACTTCTGGCATGTCCACGATAAGAGCTTTGTTGTGTTCGCTGTCCCAAGGTTCATCAAGCTTGAATTCTTCGTAAAGAGGAGCCTCATTAATGAACGGCAAAAGATGGACTCGCCAACTTAAGCCTTTTCCGCGAACATTCTTTTCATCTTTTTCTCCGTTCGAATCAACTGCTGGAAAATGTTTGAACACGTCATGATAATTATGAAAAGCAAGCCCAAGCTGTCTCATCTGATTTCTCTTTTGGATCAGTTCACCTGCTGATGCAGCCTTCTTAAAGATCGGTTTTAGCAGTTCTGGCAGTGTTTCTAGTTTTTCCGGTCTGGGAACAGCCAAACTGACGACCGATTCAGTCGTCGAAATTGCCGCTCCATCAACAGCTTGTTGTGCCAGCGGTTGCAATTCTGAATCGATCTCTCCCTTCACTTTTTCATACTGGGCCTTACCCATGCTCAGGTAACCGTTCAGCATGCCTTGAACAGCTTCCGCTGCTTCAGCGTTAGGAGTATCAACACTCACTTGCAACAGGCTTGAAGCTTCCAGATCCGCCGAAATTGACAGGGTTTGCAATTGTGTGATCATCGGCATCATCATTCCGATCATCGGATTCGGCTGACTCTGCATCATTTGCTGAAGAAACTTCTTTACCGGAGCTAAATCGAGTGCGATTGCAATATCGCTGGCTTCAGTTTTCTGAAGCAACGCTGCAATCGTTCCGCTTGTTGAATTATTCAGTATTGCTTCAAGGCGGTCTTGCCCTGCAAAAGCAAGTCGAGATTCACTCACTCGGAACAGAA
>JAJDEL010000502.1 GCA_029259835.1 Planctomicrobium sp.
CTTCAATGGTGTTGCCAAAACAGTCGCTGTCAGTCTCCTCGCAGGGATACTGGCCGCAGTTGCTGGATATGGAATTTTGCAACTCGAACTTCCATTCGGCTCACTCTGGGGGTTGATGCTGGGGGCTGTCATTTACTTCGCCAGCACAATGACCCTCAACTCTGCTATGAGAGCGAATGTTCGAGAAGCAATCTCATTCAAACGATAACGACCGGATCTAGCACCCAAACGGCTCATATTGGGAATCAATCCTGAGACATTTCTAAGATTTCGTCCAAAACTAAAAGCCCGGCATTTTGAAAATGCCGGGCTTTTTCTGTGATCAGTCCTGAATTCTTGCACAATTCTATTGAAGCGTCGCAGCCACTTTCTCTTTCAGATTGAAAGCGGTTTGCTGAATGGGAATCAGAATCGGTTTTCGACTGGGGCGGTTTAACTTTGTCACGTTATCCAATTCGGCTGGTGGCGGAGCCGGGACATCGTCGTTGGCTTCCTGTAATTTTCGCTCTGGGACAACAGGAGGGGGAGGAGCAATCATGTCTGGGTCAGTTGGTGTCTCAGGCAGAAAACCTGGTTCGGCAGTTTGTGGAGCAACAACGCAGACATCGAGGCAAGGAGAATTGACGGAGGTGACTCGAAAGCCACGGACAGACCCACACCCACTGAACCCCAGAACAGCAATGCAGAGACTACATAGTAAGAAGCGTTTCATGATTGACTCCGTCAATTCTTTCTTCATCCGAGGAAACCGATACGTCTTGAATCGAACGTTGTCGGGGCGAAGTCAAAGGGAACTGTGGTGGATTCGGCAATTTCTGCCATAATTTTCCCGCTCGTCCGGCAATTGACGCCACTGTTGGTTGCTGAAACACTGAGGGTTCCGGCATATCTTGCAGTTATGGAAAGATGAGTGATTCCCCCGCTGAGGTAACTGACCTTCCAGAAATCCCGCAAAGTTTCTAAAAGCAGCTCAAGATTCCCACCAATTTCGCCGAACGCGGTCCCGCAAAATTCGGCCCTCCATACCCTACTCTTCACCCATATTTACATCAGGACAAAGCGATGCCGCGCCCTTCGCCGTCTCGTCGGACGGTGCATGTTCCGGTCATGCTCCATGAGGTTCTGAATTCCTTAGCCATCATCCCCAATCTGACCATTGTCGACGGAACTCTCGGAGCCGGTGGTCATAGCCAGCAGATCCTGAAAACAATGAACAATCAAGGACAACTCATAGGTCTCGACCGCGATCAGTCCATGCTTGATCGTGCGGCTCAAGTTGTTTCTGGAGAGAGTGTCTCGCTGCACCAATGCAGTTACGCCCAACTGAATGACGTTCTGGATGAACTGAAAATCGAACAGGTCGACCGGGTTTTGCTCGACCTTGGTCTTTCTTCGGATCAACTTGCGGACCCGCAGCGGGGCTTCGGATTCGATACCAAAGGAACACTCGATATGCGTTTCGACACAACGACAGGACGCTCTGTTGCAGAACTCCTGCGGTCGGGTTCTGTCGATGAATTGAGCCAAATTTTCAGCGAATATGGAGAAGAGAAGGCCGCCGCACGCATTGCGGAAGCGATCGTTAAACGGAGTCGATCAGGGAATTCAATTCAAACAGCGGATCAACTTGTGGAACTCGTGAACGAAGTCACAGGCCCATCGAAAAAAACAAAATCGCCAAGTGTTGCAAGAGTCTTTCAGGCGTTACGGATTGCTGTCAATTCGGAGCTTGATCAACTCGACACATTTTTGAAATCGGTCTTGCCTAATCGACTTCGATCAGGCGGACGCGTTGTCGTGATGACGTTTCACTCACTCGAAGATCGCATGGTCAAAGAGGCGTTTCGGGATTCCACGACTTGGAACAATCTGACACGCAAACCACTCACGCCAACGCCTTCTGAAATCCGAATGAATCCACGCTCACGTTCCGCAAAACTACGATTCGCCGAACGCAATTAACGAAGGAAGAACCATGTCCAGGATGAAACAAATCTTGCCAATCTCGGTGTTCTCGCTGACAGTGAAGAGCCTCGTTTGCATTGTTGTCGGCGGATTCAATCTCGTTGCCATGGCAGCAGATGATGCACCTGCCAAGGAAAAAAAGCCAAATTGGGCTTCACCACTCAAGGCACCGAAAACGTCATCGGCTCCAAAGGCACCTGCCCAGTCAGTCGGTCTCCTGGAGACAACAGACCCGTTTGCTACGGCACCTCCTCAGAAAACTGAAACGACCAAAAAGCAGCCTTTGCAAAAACCCTTGCCGATTCAAGCGAACAAGACTCGAAATGGTGCCACCTCAAACCCTCTCACGACCCCGTTGAAAACAAGTCCAGCGGCAGGCACAGTTAAACCTTCACCACTAAGTCTTCTGGCAGAGCCGTTGCCACTCTCTCGGCTAGGGCAGATTGATTTCCAGAAGCCTTCGACGCCACCGGTTCGCAGAGATCCATTTCTCAAACCAGCCAGCGGAACAGTACTCGAAGAAGGTGGGAATTCAGAATTCGCTGCTCCACAGACCGCACCAACTGTGCAACCGAATTCACTTCCATTTCCGAGTGACCCTGCTCCACGTACAACACCTCCGGAGTCGTCGATTTTTTCGTCGACACCGATTGACGCGAAACCTCAACCAGCCCCGCTCTTAAAGGCTCAGCCATCTACTCTGTTTTCGCCGAGTCCAACACAGGAACTTTCGCGGCCTGCTCCTCTTGCTCCTTCTGCTTCTTTACAAATTCCTCAGCAGCAGGTTCCTTCTCCGCCAGCTCCAGCATTTCAGCAGCCTCAAAACACCTTCGCACCTGTTCAACAACAGGCGACTTACAACCCTTCGACAGCGGAACCGAAACTGTTGGCGGCATCTTCTCAAAAAACGGTTCAGGAAGAAGTTCACGAAGTCCAGCCGGGTGAGAACTACTGGACAATTTCCCGCCAGCACTTCGGCACCGCACGGTACTTTGCGGCTCTGGCAGAGTACAACAAGCACCGCATTCCACGACCTGATCGAATGAAACCAGGCATGTTCGTGCTGGTTCCGGACACGAAAATCCTGGACCAACGCTACCCGAAAATGGCAGGGATTGTCGATTCAAAACCATCACCGGAATCATTGTTACCATCCGGATTCTTCATTGGTCCAAACGGTCAACCGCTGTTTCGCATTGGCAAAGGAGACACACTCACCGACATCGCTGAAAAGCATCTCGGTCGCACAGCCCGCTGGACACAAGTCGTTGGAATGAACCGAGATCTCTTAAAGGACGGTAATAACCTGAAAATCGGAATGGTTTTACGACTTCCTCACGATGCCAGCCAAGTCGCACTCGCCCCATCAACCGGTGTGCTCCGATAAAACATTGAAGCGACAGTAGAGTGGGTGCAGTACTCGCGTCCCATATTTGGTGGGTTATGCAAATTAAGGTAGAAACAACGTTCAAGTTATTTCGCAGCTGAGTTCGCGTACGTAACCCACCTTTTACTTTGCTTCACCCACCCTACTGTTGCGACTTCACTTGAAAGTGAACGACACATCTCCACGGAAGGAGAATTCCATCCGTGGAGGATTCATGTTTTTCCGATTTACAGCAACGCTCGTGATTCTTACCACGATTTCGGTGTTGGGGATTACGCTGGAAAAGCAGAATCTCGCGGTGAGGCGGGCGATCAGCGTACAGCACTACAAGTTGCACAACCTCGATGAACAACGCAGCCAACTCTTCCTCACAACGCAACAGCTCGGTGCAATACCCAGGCTGCTTCGTGAATGGGAATCGACTGAAATTGCGTACGGTCAATCAGTGAAAAATTCTGCCGACGCGCCACTCCCTCTCTTAGAATGGCGACTCCGCGCTGCAAAACCGCCTACTCACCCCACTCTGAAGCAAACGAAAGTGGGGGATCATGCCAGATCGAGATGAAGAATCTCAGCAAAGATCCCGCTTACGTGAACGTACGATTCAATTTGGAGTCTGGGCGATCTGGACAGTCCTCGCACTCCGTCTATTGCATGTGCAGTGGTTGTCTCAGGAAACGTTTGCATCACGAGCCGTACGTCAACAGGTCAGTCATGAACCGATCTTCGCCCGACCAGGTGATCTGCTGGACCGCAAAGGACGATTACTGGCAACGACAATCAGCGTTCCGAGCTTGTATGTCAATCCGAGCCAAATCGTAGAACCCGAAGAAGTCGCCACGCGCATTGCCAAGGCACTCGATCTCGATGCTCATCAACTGCAACGCAAAATTGAGAAGAACTCACAACGACAATTCATCTGGATCAAGCGGCATCTCACCAAACAGCAAGGTGCCGCAATCGAGAGCCTGAATCTATCTCAAGAAATGGTCGGGCTGCGTGAAGAATTCAAACGCTTCTATCCCCAAGAGTCGTTGGCGGCGCACGTCATCGGGCTGCGGAATATCGATGGAGAAGGACACGGTGGTGCCGAACAAGCGTTTGACAATTTCCTCAAAGGTGAAGACGGTGTTCGTCGTTTCGTTCGCGATGCGCGCGGCGTTGTCCTCGAGGTACTCGAAGAGGTCACACAACCACCGAAAAACGGAAACACTGTTGTCCTCACGATAGATACGGTGATGCAACTGCACACGGAGAATTCGCTCGATGATTTAATCGCCGAGAATGATCCGGTCGGCGCCTGTGCGATTGTCTTGGATTCCACGAACGGAGAAATCCTGGCGATGGCGTCGCGTCCAACGTTCAACCCATCGGCTCCGGAGGATCTCGTCGAACACGCCTGGAAGAACCTTGCTATCTCCGCAGTGTACGAACCTGGCTCGACTATCAAGCCTCTCGTCGTAGGGTGGGGACTGGATCGAGGATTGCTGAAAGCAGATGAATCATTCCATTGCGAATGGGGAACCTACCGCATGGGGCGGCGACTCTTGCACGACCACCATTCTTATGGAGATTTAAGTTTGACGGATGTCCTTGTGAAGTCGAGTAACATCGGCATGGCAAAAGTCGGCGAAAAAATCGGCAACTCGCAACTGTATTCTATGGCGAGAGCCTTTGGATTCGGCAAGCCGACAGGGTTGGAACTCGCTGGTGAAGTGTCCGGAATACTGCGTCCACTGCAAGACTGGAACGGCTACTCAACCGGATCAATTCCCATGGGTCACGAAATCGCCGTCACCCCAATGCAAATGATTTCCGCCCACGCAATTCTGGCAAACGGTGGTCGCAAAATCAGCCCGCACCTACTCTTGAAAACTGACCATGCTTCACAACTTCCGCGACAAGTCGTTGTTTCGCAAGTGATTAGATCACAAGCCGCGAACTGGATCGTTCAACAGCCGATGACTGAAGTCATCCAACGTGGCACAGGAAAAAAAGCTCAACTAAAAGACTACACCGTCTTCGGCAAAACCGGCACCGCCCAAAAGGTGAATCCGGCAGGCGGATACTATCAGAACAAAAACGTCTGCTCGTTCATCTGCGGAGCACCAGCGGAGAATCCTCGACTCCTGGTTTTGGTTTGTGTCGACGAACCGCGTGGTCCCTCCCAGTTCGGCGGCACCATCGCTGCCCCCTGCGCCGCGAAAATTCTCAATCGCTGCATGAAGACGCTGGGGTTGTGAAAGTCCGCCCTCAATTCCAAGTCGCTCAGACGACAGTGGATAACATCAATATCTCGCAATTGACCGGTGGACTCTGCTACCATAGAACGCTTCCTTGAGGTGCTAACCACAACGCAACGAAATCGATCCCGCCATGAACAATTCATTTCAATTCGATCATCAAAGTCCGTACTCCCGCCGCGAAATGCTGCTTGGGACCGGAACTGGATTCGGGGCATTGGCGCTGGCATCGATGCTGCCGGAGTCGACGTTCGCTGGTACAACTGCCGACGCGACGGCGGCGGTTTCTCATATCGCTCCACGTGCGAAGAGTGTCATCTTTTTGTTCATGGAAGGTGGACCGAGTCATATGGATCTATTCGATCCGAAACCGGAATTGAACAAACTCGCCGGACAGCCGTTGCCAGCGGGATATAAACGAGTCGTGACCGCGATGGGGGAGATCAACTCTCCGTTGCTTGCATCAAAGCGGAAATGGAAACAGCACGGGGAAGCTGGAACCTGGGTCTCCGACTGGATTCCGCATATCGCCCAATGCGTCGACGACATGGCGGTCATCCGGTCGTGCTGGACGAACGGGATCAACCACTCCGGTGGAGTCTGCCAAATGAACACCGGCACGCCGCTTGCCGGGCGACCTTCACTCGGAGCCTGGGTCAATTACGGACTTGGTTCTGAGAACCAAAACCTGCCAGCGTTCGTCGTCATGACAGATAACAAAGCACAGGTGACAAACGGACCTCGAAACTGGGGAACCGGTTTCATGCCTGCCAGTTATCAAGGGACAAAACTGGAAACCGGAGCCGAACCGATTGCCAACCTGAATAATCCAGAAGGAATTTCAGTCGCGCGGCAACGGCAGAAACTTGATCTGCTCAACGATCTCAACCAGCAGCACTTGAAAGATCGTCCGTTCCAGACCGAACTTGAAGCGCGGGTGAAAAGTTACGAACTTGCGTTCCGAATGCAGGCGACAGCACCGGAAGCGATTGATCTCGAATCGGAAACCGAGGCGACTCAGAAATTGTACGGTCTCGACGACCCCAAGACTGAAGCATACGGTCGCAACTGTTTGCTTGCTCGTCGACTTGTTGAACGAGGCGTACGCTTCGTTCAGCTTTACCATGGAGCAGGAAGTAAATGGGATGCTCATAGTGGAATCGAAGCGAACCACTCGAAGATGTGCGGCCAAAGCGACAAGCCTGCCGCAGCATTGATCAAAGACTTGAAACAGCGCGGACTACTCGATGAAACGCTGGTCGGCTGGGGTGGAGAATTCGGACGCACACCGAGGAGTGAATA
>JAJDEL010000503.1 GCA_029259835.1 Planctomicrobium sp.
GCTGCTTTCTGATTGATGATTGGGATGAAACATTACGCACAGCTGCATTCGTAACTGATCCGCAGTCTGGTCGAACGATGGAAGTCCTGACAACCGAACCTGGCATCCAGCTTTATACCGCCAATCATTTCAACGGTTCAGAGGCAACCGCAGGCAAGCAGCAGCACACGAGTTTTTGCCTGGAATGCCAGCATCTTCCGGACGCTCCAAACCAGAAACACTTCCCTTCGACGGTGCTACGTCCTGGTGAAACGTATCTTCAGAAGACGGTCCACAGGTTCGGCATTGCCTGAGGATTTTGGGCCTCAGCGATTCCAGCCTGAAACGTATTCGTCGCTGAGTAGAAGCTGGAGCCGTTCGGCACGATTGTCCTCATCGCTGGCAACAATCGCCATCGCGTCTGACAGTAATTTCATTCGCTCATCGTTTGCAATTTTGTCGGCGCCAGGTGCTCTGGAAAGCCGATCAAGTGAAGCGGCTAAACTGAGTAGGCCGCAGCGCATTTCCAGATAGTGCCGTTCCAGAATCTCTTGTGCCGTTTGAGTTTCGGACATGATTAAAATTGAGGGTTGAGGGTTGAGGGTTGAGGGTTGAGGGTTGAGGGTTGAGGGTTGAGGGTTGAGGGTTGAGGGTTGAGGGTTGAGGGTTGAGGGTTGAGGGTTGTTTTCCTCCTATCCCCTTCGAACTGTGACTCCGTGTTTTGCCATGTACTCTTTCGTTTCGCCAATCGTGAATTCGCCGTAGTGGAAGATGCTCGCCGCCAAGGCGGCACTTGCTCCACCTTCAGTCACGGCTTCACATAAATGTTTCGGATGTCCTGCGCCACCACTGGCGATGACTGGAATGTTCACCGCCTCAGAGACAGCTTTTGTGATTTCGATATCAAAGCCATCTTTGGTGCCGTCGGCGTCCATACTGGTCAGAACAAGTTCCCCGGCGCCGAGTCGCTCGACTTCCTTCGCCCACTCAACAGCATCGAGTCCTGTCGGTTTTCGTCCGCCGTTGACATGCACATCCCAGTAAACTTCCCCATGACCATCACGTCCTGGTCGTGCTTTGACTTTCAAGTGATCCGGAACATCATCCGGAATCGTTGCACCAGCTACCGGAACGCGCTTCGGGTCAATGTTGACGACGATGCATTGGCTGCCGAATCGCAGTGCTGCTTCTTTGACGAACTCCGGGTCAGTCACAGCTGCGCTGTTAATCGAGACCTTGTCGCAGCCAGCACTGAGCAGTTTGCGAATATCCTCCAAAGAACGAATCCCGCCTCCGACGGTCAGTGGCATGAAGACCACTTCGCTCGTCCGTGAGACCACATCGAGGATAATATCTCGTTCTTCGTGGCTTGCCGTAATATCCAGGAACACAAGCTCGTCGGCACCTTCCTGCTCGTATCGGGAAGCAATATCCACAGGGTCGCCGGCATCACGCAAATTAACGAAATTCACGCCTTTCACAACGCGACCAGCATGGACGTCCAGACAGGGGATGATTCGCTTCGCTAACATTGTCTCTTCGTTGGGTTATTGAGTTCGTTGAAACAGGTTTGCTGTTCTTATTTGCAAGTGTAACGAGTCTCAGGCAATGAGAAAATTGACGACAGCAAGTTCGATGACCATACTGAGGTGGAACTTGTAAACCGAATACATTCGAGAAGGAAAATTTGATGTTTGATCCGGCGATGTTCCTGAGGAGTGCCGATGTTCGTGGTCTCTATCCGAATCAGATCAACGAAGAATTAGCCTGGCTCTCAGGCAAGTATCTCGTTCGCAGCCTGAGAAAACTGCTTGGCGATGAGACCACTCCCGGCATTCTTGTCGGTCGAGATGGTCGCACATCTTCGCCAGCGATTTATTCTTCACTCATTCAGGGGATCTCCAGTGAAGGGGGCAGACCCATCGCTTGCGGTTTGGCGACGACAGACATGATTCAATGGGGTGTCGGCGAAAAAGAATGTGATGCACACGCAGGGGTAATGATCACCGCTTCACACAATCCGGCTGAGTACAATGGCATCAAGATGTTCATCAAGAGTGCTGAGACTGGCGGGGTGGACATTCTGCGACCGGCGGACCATCTCGCTCCTCGTTACGAAGAGGACGGAACCGATGCCTCAGCGACGGACACCCCTGCAGCTCCATTTCCAACAGCCGGACGTATGGAACTTCAAGCGAGATTCGTTGAAGCGGCGCTGAATCGCTCAGATCGGCTCGGCAATGCGAGCGGAAAAATTGTTCTCGATCCAGGAAACGGTGTCGGTGGACTCTTTCGCCCACTCCTGAAAGCAGGCTTGGAAGATCGCAAGTCAGCTGTTGAACTTCTCGCTATTGCCGAACAGATCGACGGAACATTCCCGACTAGGCCATCGAACCCCGGGTTGCCGGGAGCAGTGAAATTGCTTCAAGAGACTATTGTCGACGAAGGAGCCGATTTCGGAGCGGCTTTCGATGGTGACGCCGACCGCGTATTCCTGGTCGATGAATGGGGGCAGTTTGTCCCGGGGTCAGTCTTGCTTGCTGCTCTCGCGAAAAGAATGGTCGAAAAAAATCACGGTTCAGGGGCTGTTGTTTATTCTGCCGTCTCGTCCTGGTTGGTTCCTCAAACAGTCCAAACCGCAGGGGGAAAGGCGATTATCAGCAGAGTTGGCCAAGACGCTGCGAAAGTCGCGCTTGCAAAAACCGATGCCGTTTTCGGTGGAGAATCTTCTGCACACTACAACTTCCCCGATACGTATTGTCTCGACTCCGGGTTGTTTTCGCTCATTACGTTTTGGGACATGCTGCTCGAATCTGGAAAGACCTGTTCCGAACTTCTGGGTGAACTAAAACCCTGGCCGAACAGTGGAGAGGTGAACCTTCGCGTCGAATGTGCTGATTGGAAGTCGATGAGTACCGAAGTGATTTCAACAATTCAGTCCGAGTTCGGGAATCCGAAGATGGACTGCTACATCCTGAACATCGATGGAGTCAGCGTGTTTCACCCGCGCGTACCTGAATTCAAAACTGCGGATGATGTCTTCACAATTGATCAAGCAGGAGATCCGAAAGGAACGACTTACCGCGAGGTGCAGAACTACACACCTGATTGGTGGTTCAATATTCGTGCCTCGAACAACGAACCACTTCTAAGGTTGAACTTCGAGTCTCGGGATTCCGCAGAGATTACCGGAAGAACGTATACGCTCATCTCTAAAATTCGCGAAATCTGTGGTGACCGAGCCAAGATCACCGTGCAAGACTGGGGCAATTTGAAGTAACCGGAGAAAGTCACTTTTCGCTCATCACAGAATTAAACAAAAAAGGCGACCGAGTTCACGGTCGCCTTTTTATATATGCCTTCACAATTACATCAACGCTGTCTTATACCAACGGCGCGATGCAATTTTGATTACGACGCCTGCTTCTTTTTGAAAGCAGAGAGTCGTGACTTTGTGCGAGATGCAACGTTTTTATGGATGAGGTTCTTTGCAGCAGCTTGGTCCAACCGCTTTGCAGCGAGACGAAAAGCCGCTTCTGCAGCCTCCTGATCGTCCCCTTCCGCTGCAACACGGGCTTTTTTAAGCACAGTGCGCAAGGCAGCTCGTTGCTGACGGAATAAAGTGCGGCGTTTTTCGCTCTGGCGAAGTGCTTTTTTTGCGTTTGGTGAGTTCGGCATTGTGACTTTGATAGAAGAAAAACAAACCCAAAGTGGCATCCCTGGCGCAGCAACTGCCGCGAATCAGGCCAAACGGGCATCATAGCGTCAGCTTTCGACTCATTCCAGCGAAAATTGTCCCTCGTTTATGAAAATTTCAATTCCTACACTTCACGCGGAACTTTTATGACTACAATGACTTGCTACGAATACAATGATCCCGGTCCGGTTCTTCGTGCCTGAAATGTCTGATAAAACCCCTAACGAACTCGCAACTCTCGATGAAATTCCCGACCCATGTCCAACTCCGTTGGCGTGGCAAGAGGTCGTTCAGTCGTTTCAAGAGCAAATTCGACAAGGGCCACTCGATTTTCAATTTGGAACCGTCACAGCGACTCAGTTTGGAGAAGGCCCTCCGCTCGTCTTTCTGCCTGGAAGCCTAGGTTCACCAAGGCTTTACGCGCTTCTCGCATGGCTTCTCAAGGAAAATCGCCAATGCTGGCTGCTCGATCATCCGGTCTTTGAATCCCGACCAAATCCAAAAGAACTCATTTCAGCAACTGCGACTGCGTACGTTGACGTTCTAGGTGAGTTATTTGATGGTCCAGTTGAAGTCTATGCGTCGAATTTTGGTGTTCCTGTTTGTCTGGAAATGATGCGGTCCACTCCCACATTGGTGCAGAAAGCAGCTCTCCAGAGCGGTTGGGCGACCAGAAAGCTCACGTTTTTCGAAAAGTCCTTGCTACAAATCGGACGATTCGTGCCTTTCACAATCAGGTCTGTTCCGTTGTGGCTCTCAACTCAAATTCAGAACCATCGTGCCTGGTTTCCTCCCTTCGACGAAACTCGCTTTGGGTTCCTGTTGAATGAAACCTATCAAACATCAGTTCGAGACGTCTCACGACGATTGCTCGCAGCATCTCAGACTGACCTCTCTTCGCAACTCGCCAAGATCAGAACGGAAGTTCTACTCGTACGATGTGAAGGAGATGGGCAATTGATTTCGCAGCAACAAGATTTGTTGGAAAAATCGCTCCCGAAGCACGAATCTGTTTCACTCCATACCACTGGTCATTACCCGTTTTTGACTCACCCGCATCGACTCGTCAAAGTGCTGCGGGAATTTTTTAACATCCCCAAACCAGTCGTATAGTACCCAAGAATAAAATCAAATGAGTACACAAGATCTTCCAGAACGCTTGGACGTCATCGCTGTCGGTGCGCATCCGGATGATGTTGAAATCGCCATCGGCGGAACGCTCGCCAAACTTGTCAAACAGGGTTATCGAGTTGGCATTGTTGACTTAACCGATGGTGAACCGACTCCAAATAGCCCAGGACCGGAAGCCCGATTTGCGGAAGCACAAGCCGCCGCCAAAGTTCTAGGCGTTCAGGTTCGGGAGCAACTCGATCTTCCAAACCGCCGACTCTTCGATACATTCGAAGCTCGTGTCGCGTTGGCGAAAGTTTTTCGGCGTTACCGCCCTTCAGTTGTTTTAGGCATTGCTGATAAAACTCCAATGGCCTCTCCGGACCACTGGCAGGCGATGCAAATTACCGATGCAGGAGTCTTTTATTCCCGACTCACAAAATGGGACTCGGAGTTCGACAACCTGCCGGTTCACACAGTCAAGCAACAGTTGTGGTATCCACTTGGTTTTGGTTCTCTGAAAACGGCAGAACAGCCTGGCTCGTTCGTGACTGATATCTCCGGTTGCCTGGAACAAAAGATGGACTCTGTCCGAGCGTACAAAACACAATTCCCACCAGGCAAGGAACGCGTGTTTCATCTCGTAGAAAGTCAGGCGCGTTTGCTTGGTCAGACTCAAAACCTGGAGGCAGGCGAATTGCTCATTTCACCGAAACCAATCGTGGTTGACGATATTGTCGCCACTTTTGGGGAACCGAGTTAACTCTCCATCTGGGAATCGATATTGATCGAATCGTTATTGACTCGGTTGCCGATGTTCAGAAAGAATCCGAAACCATCGACACCCTCCGCGGGTATCAAGCACTGCTGGAAGTATAGTCAGGTAAGGTTTTACAGAAATATGCTCAAGACACATCACTGTTTTTTCATCGTTACCCTCGCGGCTCTTTGCCTCTCTGCTGTACCGGTCTCTGCCGGTGGACTGGGTGAAGTCGTTCGCGATTTTCGGCTCAGAGAGTACCGAGGCAAAGAAGTTTCACTCAGCGATTTCGAGCAATCGGAATTGGTCGTCCTGGCATTTCTGGGAACCGAGTGTCCACTCGCGAAACTCTACTCAAGTCGATTGCAGGAACTCTCCGAGAAATACAGCGACAGTCAACTGACAGTCGTTGCCGTGAATTCCAATGTTCAGGATTCAGTGAAAGAAATCGACGCCTGGGCACATCAACACGGTGTCAAGTTTTCAGTTCTCAAGGACCCTGGCCAGGTCGTCGCAGATCTTGTCGACGCAACGCGAACACCGCAGGTGTTTCTGTTAGACAAAAACCGCGTCGTCAGATATCAGGGACGCATTGACGATCAATACGTGATCGGCATTGTCAGAGATGCTCCTTCTCGTGCCGACCTGCAAATCGCCATCGACGAATTACTTACTGGAAAGAAAGTGACAGTCAACCAAACGGAGCCTCTGGGTTGCCTGATCGGACGTTCTAAAAAACCAAACGAGAACAGCACGGTCACTTACTCGAACCAGATTGCTCGAATTTTTCAAAAACGCTGCGTCGAGTGCCATCGTGCTGGCGAGATCGCTCCGTTTCCACTTGAGTCCTACGATGATGTACTTGGTTGGGGACCAATGATCGAAGAGGTCGTTCGTGAACAGCGAATGCCTCCATGGCATGCCAATCCGAAACATGGAAAGTTCTCCAACGATTCCAGCCTTTCGGAGAGAGAGAAAGATCTCATCTATGTATGGGTGAAGAATGGTTCCCCGGAAGGTGATCCGAAAGAACTGCCCGAACCGATCAAGTATGTCTCCGGCTGGCAAATCGCGAAGCAACCGGACGCCATCTTTAAGATGGCTGAAAGGCCATTTGCGGTTGCCGCTGATGCTGGACCTCGTGGAATTCCCTATCAACACTTCTGGGTCGAAACGAATTTCAAGGAAGATAAGTGGGTCGTCGCCGCCGAAGCCAAGCCTGGCAATCGCGAAGTCGTCCACCACATCATCGTCTACTTGTACCCGAATGGAAAAGGGACCAAGCAGCGCGAACATTTTTGCGCGTACGTTCCTGGTCTTAGGCAAGAAGAACAGATACCAGGTTACGCAAAAAGAATTCCAGCTGGTGCGGCTCTTCGATTCGAGATGCACTATACCCCGACCGGCAGCAAACAGCAGGATCTCAGTTCAGTCGGCTTTGTCTTCACCGAGCCTGAAAACGTCTCTCACAAAATTGTGACAATGCACGCAGTGAATTCCAAGTTTCGACTCAAGCCATTCACTGACGACCAAGTCGTAACAGCGAGGACTGGAACCAGCCCTGTCGATGTCCAACTCCTTGGCATGTCGCCTCACATGCACCTGCGTGGGAAGTCTTTTAAATATGAAGCCGTATTCCCGGACGGAACACGCGAAGTTTTGTTAGACGTCCCTAACTATGACTTCAACTGGCAAACATACTACCGACTCACCGAGCCCCGTACACTGCCGGCAGGAACACGTCTGCTTTGCACAGCCGCATTCGACAATTCTAAAGATAATCTGGCAAATCCCGACCCGTCTCAAATAGTCCGTTGGGGTGATCAATCTTGGGAGGAAATGATGCTCGGATATTACGATATCCTCCTTCCGGTTAATCCACAGGAAGAAGCCTTCAAACTCCCCACCGACGTGAACGCGATAACCGCAGACACGTTTCTCAAAATTTTAGATAAAGACGGAGATCGAAACGTTTCGAGACGAGAAGCCCAGGTGCATCCGCTTTTGCGTAAGGGGTTTCCGTTCATGGATCGCAACAAAAACGGGATGATTTCTGAAGAAGAATTGGATCTGATCATCAAGCAAATCAAATCTAAACGTAAAGTGCAGTAGAGAAGATTTTTTCACAATCTGCCTAGGGCCAGTTCACCGTAACGACATGAAACTGTAAAATGCACTCATGACAGTGAAGTGGAATGTGTGAAGAGGAGTTGTATCATGTCCACATCGCGCAGCAGTGTGGGCATGAGAGCGTTGATGTCGCTGTAAATCGTGACAAGAATGTCTCTCCCCTTGCCGCTCAATCCCTAGTCCCTAGACCAAGCGGTCGAGTTTTGTGCTTCTTCCTCACATGCACGATCCAGGCCGCGCCCGAGTTTGCGATGATCGATCAGACGGAGGCTGTTCTCCTGCTCTCTGCCGATCAGGAAATTTCCTCACATCTGCTTCAGAAGATTGCCTTTGTCGGACTCGAAGATCCTCGGCAAGCAGTTCACCTGCTGAGAGATTCGGCGCAAAACGAATTGCAGAGAAAAGCCTTGGCTGAAATCTTGCCGGGGCTTCTCTTCGCTCTTTCCGAGACCGCAGACCCTGACCGCTCGGTCCGGAATTTTCAACGATATCTCAGTGCAGTCGAAAATCGCGATTTGTTTTTCAGGTCAATGATCGACAATCCTCGGTTCATCGAAATCCTGTTCAGGCTGTTTGTGGACAGTCAGTACATGACGGAAATCCTACTCCGTCAGCCGCAATACCTGGAACGACTGACCCAGCACAGGCGTTTAGCTGCATTCAAAAGTCGAGAAGATTTCATTTCCGACGCGCGTGAGTCGATTTCTGCACCAGAATCTATTCATGAATTGAAACAGTCTCTGCGAATGTTTCATCAATGGGAAATCCTGCGAATTGCCGCCTGTGATTCATTCGGTTTGATGGACATCAAGACGGTCACGCTGCAACTCTCTCTCCTTGCCGATGCCATCGTGCAAACCGCTTTGGAGAATCTCTTCCGACTGGAAGGAATTCATGCTGACGAATTTGCTGTGATTGCGTTTGGGAAATTGGGCGGGTTGGAATTGAATTACAGCTCAGACATTGACCTCGTCTTTATCTGTCAAAGTGGCGCCGAACGATACGCAGGCGTGGGACAAAAACTGATTCAAGTACTTTCGGATTTCACATCGTCAGGATTTCTGTATCGGGTCGATATGAGATTAAGACCTTGGGGAAGCTCTGGCCCGTTGGTGACGACCGCGGATAGTTATGCAGAATATTTTCTGAAACAAGCTCAGCTTTGGGAACGACAAGCACTTCTGAAAGCTCGCACAATTGCCGGTCGCTTTGACCAAGGTGACGAGTTGTTAGAACGGTTAAAACACGCAGCGTTTGATGTTGATTCGGAAGAAGTGCGATTGAACATACGGTCGATGAAAGATCAAATCGAAAAACGATCCGGAGCAGACCGACAGCACGGAGGAAGTGTAAAAGGTAAGCCCGGTGGCATTCGGGACATCGAATTCCTGGTGCAATACCTTCAATTCATTCATGGAGACAAAACACCCATCATTCGACGGGTTGGAACTCTCGATAGTTTGATCTACCTTTCGGAAGCAAACTTGATTCACGCACAGGAATTTCGCACTCTCAGTACGGCGTATGTGATCCTGCGGACAATCGAACATTCCCTGCAAGTCATGCACAACCAATCTGAATATTTCCTTCCGCAGTCTGATCGTGAATTGGCCTACCTCGCTCGACGGTTAGATTTCCCGGACGCAGAACAATTTCTACTGCAGTAAGAACAGCTGACCTCAGCAGT
>JAJDEL010000504.1 GCA_029259835.1 Planctomicrobium sp.
AATGTTCGGCGAACAAGTCACCATCGACGGAGAAACAAAACCAAGATTTCAATTCATCGGTGAGTGAACATTAAGAATCCGGTGAATTGTTTTCTCAAGTACAGGCATGCCTATTCAATCGTTGCCTGAAACCATTGAATGACTATCGCGAAAAATCAGTCCGGTGCCTTCGCGTCTCTAAGAAGCTATTTCAGCAGCCACGCCTGGAGGCTGGCGGATTTGGTTGAGTAGAGTTTGGTAAGCATCCTGTAAGTGTGTCCGCGTTTCTACTTGAGCCGCAGAAACGTCGCCCTCAACGAGAGTCGAGTAAAGCCTCGCGTGTGATTCGTCCGTGCGAGCGTGTCTTTCGGTAGACCATTGAAGAGATAAGAGATGAGGCTCCAGCTCTTCCATCAATGTGCAGAGCATTGCAGCCATCACTGCATTGCCGGAGAGTCGCGCGATCTCCAGGTGGAAATCAATGTCGAGCCGAACGTATTGTTCTCCGCGCAGCTTCGGTGGAATCTTCGCCATCTCTTCCAGGATGCGACGCAATGGAAATAAATCCTGCAACTCGCGCTTGCGCGCCGCTTGCGAGACTAACTCCATCTCCAATGTCTCGCGGGCATCAAGCAGGTGGAACAAATTCTGATTTTGTTCCGCGAGTAGTTCTCGCAATCGCGAACCAAGTCGCTCTGCCGAAGTTGCTGGTGGAGGCAATTCTTCGACCGTTCCCACAAACGCACCAGCACGCGGCAACACCTTGACAAGTCCTCGCCCTTGCGCGTCCAGTAATGCGTCACGCACAAGCCCTGTCTTCACACCAAACTGTGACGCCAGATCACGAATCGATGGCAGACGATCTCCCGGCTTCAGGTTCTGCTTCACGATGAAGCGTCCCAGTAAGTCGACAAGTTCAGGCATCGTGTTTGGAGAAGATGTCGTTGGCAATTTCGGTGCTCTTTCAATTGAATTTTCTTGACCTGCTTGACGACACAAGCAACATCGGGCAGACTGATGCACAATGATAATCACTGATCGATCAAATTGCAATCAGTATTTCACTGAAGGAATCGAATGAAAACTCAAGCCCTCGCGAAATTTCGCGACAAACTTGCACGCAATGAATCCGTTCATGGACTCTGGGTCACGCTGGAATCAGCAACAGTCACTGAGATGGCAGTCGCTCTCGGTCTGGATTGGGTTGTCATCGACGCAGAGCATGGTCACCTCGACTGGAAAGAAATCAACGAGCATATCCGTGCCGGACTTCGCAGCGACACTGTCGTCCTTGTGAGATTGGCGGAACGCAGTACATCACTCACGAAGCGAGCACTTGATATCGGTGCAGACGGGGTTGTCATTCCCTGGGTAGAGACCGCCGAACAGATCGAAGAAATCCTCCGTGATTGCCTTTACCCACCGGAAGGACGACGTGGAATTGGCGGCGAGCGAGCGACTGTCTGGGGACAATGTTTTGCAGAACATACAACGGAAGCAAACGACCATGTCCTGGTCGTGCCGCTGATCGAAAGCGTTTCGGCCATCCCGCACATTTCTGAAATGTGCAAGATTGATGGCATCGACGCCTTCTTCTTCGGCCCTGCTGATTTTTCATCGACCGCCGGTTTTCGCGGACAGTGGGAAGGACCGGGAGTTGCTAATCAGATCCTCGAACTGAAAGAGACAATCATCGCCTCCGGCAAGCACTGCGGTCTGATCACCACCAGCAATGAAAATCTGGTAAACAGACATGAACAGGGATTCCGAATGCTCGGATTAGGCGCGGACACGGGACTCTTGTTGCGGTCACTGCATCAATCTCTTCAGACGATGAATAGTGATCGCATGCCAGCGACAAGCCTTGATCCGGCGGATGGAAAAGCAGTTCGAAGACCACTGCCGCAACCTCCTGATCACATGCAGCCAGACCGCGAAGAGGTCATCACAAAACTCGAAGATGGCCCGACTGTCGAGATTCAAAGCGGAGTGTCATTCACTGCGTTAGCAGGTGAATTCAACACGTGTCGAAACCTGACGACAGGTATTGCAACCTTGCAACCGGGAGCTGTTCTCGACTGCCATAACCATCCATGTAGTGAGGCAATTACAGTTCTTGAAGGTGAAGTGGAATTCACAGTCGAAGGCCGCGTCTACCATCTCAAACCGTTGGACAACATCGTGATTCCGCGTTGGCTACCACACGCAACTCGGAATCCCAATCCTGAAAAAATAGCACGTCTGCATAACGCGTTCGGAATGAGCAGCCCAACACGTGAACTGGTCACACAGGATTTCACTCCCGTTCAAATGCCCGACGATTCCAACGGAGTCCCTGGTTACGAACGTGTCACTCGATTCAAAACCGCAAAACGTACTTTCGGAGTCGGCCCCGGAGCAGAGTTCATTGATTTCTTCAATGACGAACTGATTCCAGGAATCGAAATGAGTGGCGGCTTCGGGAGATTTCAACCTGGAGGGAGGTTACCAGCGCATCTGCATGATTTTGACGAGTCGATCTGCATCATCGACGGAGCCGCGAGTTGTCTCGTTGAAAGACGGCGATATTCACTGGAAGATTGTACAACGGCGATGATCCCACGCGGTCGCGTCCACTACTTCGTGAATGAGTCCGAAACAACGATGGACATGATTTGGGTGTATGCTGGCCCGATGCCAGAGCGGATTGTCATTGAGGAGACCTACGCCGCCTCAAGCTGCAAGCCAGGGAGCCAGAACCATGAATAATCCACCGCGGCTTCCATTTCGAATTGTCCAGACAGCAGACTTTTACGACGATGACGGAGAGCCGAAATTCGCCGATCTGGGACTTGGGCTCTTCGATGACCACTACAACATTGAAGTTTCAAAGTTTGCCGAGCATCGATCGGAAATCGCACCGGACCAACTTACAAACAGCAACGGCGTGATCGTGTTGACTCCAAACGTGACGGCGAATTCCCTTGCCGGTTGCGCAGACCTTCTCGCAATCGGGCGATTCGGAGTCGGCTACGATTCCGTCGACGTCGATGCCTGCACCGACAATAACGTGCTGGCAATGATTACAGCTGGCGCTGTTGATCGTCCGGTCGCGGAGGCGACCATCGGCTGGATGATCGCCTTGACGCATCACATGCTCACGAAGGACCGACTTGTTCGCACCGGGCAATGGAATGACCGCACGCATTACATGGGCTGCGAGTTGAGAGACCGAACGCTCGGCGTAATCGGTCTTGGTGGCATTGGACGAACCCTGGTTTCGCTGTTGCAGGGATTCGGAATGCAACAACCGATTATCTTTGATCCGTTTGTCCCTGCGGAAACTCTTGAAGAGCTTGGAGTTCGATCCGTCGATCTGGACGAATTGCTTTCCACGGCTGACTTTGTCTCAATTCATTGTCCTCTAACAAAAGAGACGAAAGGCTTGATCGGCGCTGCAGAACTTCAGCTAATGAAACGTGATGCGTACTTACTGAACACCGCACGCGGTGGCATTGTCGAAGAGAACGCGTTGTTTGACGCTCTGAAAAACCAGCGCATCGCAGGCGCCGCGCTCGACTGCTTCGAAAAAGAACCGGTCACCACTCCGCATCGATTTGGGGAACTCGACAACGTCATTCTGGCTCCGCATTCGATTGCCTGGACAGACGAACTATTCCGAGACATCGGTCGTACCGCCTGCCAGAGCATGTTGGACCTGTCACTCGGAAAACGTCCCTGTGGAGTTCTTAATCCAGTTCTATTTGAGCAAGAGGCATTCCGTACCAAGTGGTCACGTGTCACTGGAATCGCGATGGAGGACTTGGAATGAGTGCCAGACTCGCCGGGAAAGTCGCATGGATCAGTGGAGCCGCATCAGGCATTGGTGCAGCGACGGCAAAACTCTTCGCCGCCGAAGGTGCGACCGTAGTGATCGCCGATGTTTGCGAAGACGAAGGACGGCAACTCGTCAGTGAAATTACTGCGACCGGAGGAAAAGCCGGCTTCTCGCCATGCGATGTTTCCAATAGTGAGCAAGTGCAGGCATCCATTGATTCGACTGCCGCTCAGTTCGGTGGTCCGGACATTGTGGTCAACTGCGCTGGCATCGTCCATGTCGGCTTGCTGCATGAATATCCCGAAGATGACTGGGACCATTTAATGGGCGTGAATGTAAAGAGCATCTACTTTTCGCTCGTCCACGCATTTCCTCACTTCCAGAAAAAGAGACGCAGCTACATCGTCAATGTCGGTTCGATCAGCAGCCACGTTGGACAGCGTTCGACCCCGGCTTACACAACATCAAAAGGAGCCGTGCTTTCTCTGACGCAGTCGATCGCACTGGACTACGCTGCCATCGGTCTTCGATGTAATTGCGTCAGTCCCGGTATCACGGATACGCCCATGCTGCGTGAGCATCTCAACACAGCTTCAGACCCGGACGAAGTTCTCCGACAACGTGTCCGCCGCGTGCCGATGAATCGAGCGATGCAGCCCGATGATATCGCGCGTTCGATCCTGTATTTGTCGTGCGAAGACTCTGCCGGTGTGACTGGAACATCTATCGTCGTCGATGGTGGCTATCTCGCTGCCGCTGAATGGGACACAGCGGACGATTCACTCTCTGGGGTAGACAACACATGACCTTACAACTCGCCTGTGCCGATTTTACTTTCCCGCTGTTGTCTCATGACAATTCGCTCGATTTGATTTCCATGCTCGGATTCGATGGCGTTGACGTCGGGTTATTCGAAGGTCGATCACACTTGTTTCCGTCACGTGAATTTGCAAACGCATCTGCTGCAAAAACGTTGAAAGACAAAGTGACCGACCGAGGCTTGAACATTGCCGATGTCTTCTTGCAGATGGATCCGGACTTTAAAGCGTTCGCGATCAATCACCCGGATGCATATCGTCGCGAAAAAGCTCGCGACTGGTTCCTGCGGACGCTCGATTACGCTTCCCGATGTGAATCCCCGCATGTCACAGCGCTCCCAGGCGTTCTTTTTGAAGAAGAATCCGCCGCGGACTCTCTCGGTCGTTGCCGCGACGAACTCGCCTGGCGTATCGAGCAATCGAAAGCGGCAGGTATTGTATTCGGAGTCGAAGCTCATGTCGGTTCCATCGCGCCAGACCCTCAGTCGGCACTCAACCTGGTGAACTCCGTGCCTGAACTGACACTCACACTGGATTACACGCACTTCACGCGCGACGGCGTGCCGGATTCACAAGTCGAACCTCTCGTGGCGCACGCCTCGCACTTTCATGTTCGAGGTGCTCGTCAAGACAGATTGCAGTGTTCATTTAACGAAAACGTCATCGACTACGCACGCGTTCTCGACGCCATGCAGAGAGAAGCCTACTCCGGCTACGTCGGCGTTGAGTACGTCTGGATCGACTGGGAACACTGCAACGAAGTCGACAACCTATCTGAGACAATCCTGTTTCGTGATTTCCTGAGATCGAAATTTAACTGATGATAAAACACTCGAAAATTCTGCTATTCGCATTAATCGCCTCCACTTGGTTTTCGCAATTTGCTTCTGCTGAAGACGCTGCGAAAGGTGGTTTGCAAGCAACTGACCTTCGGTGCGAGCATCTCGTCAACCCTTTGGGGATCGACGACCTTCAGCCTCGTCTAAGCTGGAAACTCCTCTCGACGAGTAAGGGGAAACGAAACCAGCGGCAGTCGGCGTATCAAATCATCGTAGCGAGCGACCTTGTACCGCTTAAAGAGAATCGCGGAGACCTCTGGGACTCAGGACGTACCGCATCGGAACAATCGCACCTTATTACTTACGGCGGCAAGCCGCTTCGCTCGCGCGTTCAGTGCTGGTGGAAAGTTCGTGTTTGGGATGAACAGGGAAACGTCTCCAATTGGAGTCCCGCAGCGCGCTGGTCCATGGGACTCTTATCGCCGAATGCTTGGCAAAAAGCCAAGTGGATCGGGATGAACCAGACGGACGACCCAGGGATTGAAATCACCGACCTCAAAGCTGCGAACTGGTTGTGGTATCCGGAAGGCAACGCCGCAGTCGATGCTCCGGTCGAAACACGGTTCTTTCGTCGTCAGTTGACGCTGCCGAAAGATCGACGAATCGTTCGGGCAATCTGCTTCTTTGCTGGCGACGATGCCGTTTCCTTTTATGTCAACGGCGCACATATTGGGGTCGGTCGCGGACATCCGGCGTTAGTCGGTGCCGATCTGACTGGTCAGTTAAAGCCGGGAGTCAATGAACTCGCCGCAGCGATTACCAATGGAAATGCAGATGTCCCCGCCAATCCAGCTGGTTGGATCGGTGCCGTTCGAGTTGAATTCGAAACCGGCGAGCCGCTCATCATTCACTCTGATAAAAGTTGGAAGTGCAGGAAGTCAACGACCGAAAATTGGCAGACGAGGGAATTCAAGAGTTCTGATTGGGTCGCGGCGATGGAACTCGGCAAAGCCGGGATTGCTCCTTGGGGAATTCCGTGGAAGGATCGCTGGCACTCCGAGCATCGACAACTTCCAGGTCGTTACCTTCGACGCGAATTTGAAACTCCTCAAGACAAAACGATTCGTCGTGCCACAGCATACGTTTGCGGACTCGGTTTCTTCGACCTGCACGTCAACGGAAAATTGATCGGTGATCAGTTGATGAATCCAGCACTTTCTGGATACGACAAACGTGCCTTGTATGTCACCTTCGATATCACAGACGCCATGCAAACTGGCTCAAATGTCGTCGGTGCTGTGTTAAGTAACGGTCGTTTCTTCGCACCAAGATCTCAAAACCCGATGCCAATGCACTCGTATGGTCAACCTCAAATGATTGGTGAAGTTCATTTGGAATTCAGTGATGGTTCTGAGCAAACCATCGTCACAGATGAATCCTGGAATGTCACCGCTGAGGGCCCAGTTCGTGCCAGCAATGAATTTGACGGTGAAGAATATGACGCCCGGAAAGAGATGCTTGGTTGGGCTTCTGCTGGATTTGACGCTAAAAAGTGGAAGTCTGCTCAACTCGTCCCACCACCAGGTGGGGAGCTTGAAGCGCAGATGATCGAACCGATTCGAGTCACCGAGGTACTCAAGCCGATCAAACTTATTCAGCCGAAACATGGAATCTGGATGGCTGACTTTGGACAAGCCTTCTATGGAGTCGTTCGATTGAAAGTTGCCGGGCCGGCGGGAACGCGAGTTACGATGCGAACGAGTTTCAACGTCCTTGAAGATGGCACACTCAACTACATCAACGACCGCAGCGCAAAGAACACAGACGCCTACACATTAAATGGGAAAGGCATCGAAACCTGGCATCCGCGATTTCGTGGGAACGCAACGCGCTGGGTTCAGGTGGAAGGGTTTCCAGGCACACCAACGAAAGAAAGCTTTGCCGGGTTGGTCACCCATACTGACCACGAACCTGTTGGTCAGTTTGAATGTTCCAATGGTCTCGTGAACCGAATCTATTTGAACGCTCGCTGGGGAACGCGGATGCAGAATCGCAGCGTTCCGATGGAACCAGACCGCGACGAACGAATGCCGTGGTCCGGGCACCCGGCGAAGACTTCCGAAAGCGAAGGCTGGACCTTCAACGTTGCGCGGTTCTACGAACACTTCCTGCACAATTACCGTGTTCATCAAGCCGACGATGGCAGCCTGCAAGAAATTCTACCGCCGTATTGGAAGTTCAACGGGAAGGACATTATCTGGCCGAGCGTCGCAACGATCATCCCGGACTGGTACTACAACTTTTACGGCGACGAGCGTCCGCTTCGTGACAATTACGACATGATGAAAAAGTTCGTGCTGTACCACGAACAGACGAATCTCAAACCCGACAACACGATGGATCATTGCACTTACGGCGACTGGGTCGATACCGCATCAATCGGAGCAAACAGTCGCAACTTTGGGGCAACTTCAAGGCCGCTCATGGGGACAGCGTATCTGTATAACAATTGCCGCATCGTCGAACGATCCGCAAGAATTCTCGGCAAAACCGAAGACGAGAAATACTTCCGCGAACTGGCTGACCGAATTCACTCCGGCTTCAACAGCCGCTTCTATGATGCGAAAACTGGCACGTACGAAAGTGCGACGCAATGCTCCAGCGTTCTCCCCCTGGCATTCGGCCTCGTGCCGAAAGAACTTCGACAACGCATCATTGATCATCTGACGCAGGATGTCATGGTCAAACACAAAGGACACACATCTGTTGGCCTGATCGGAACACAGTGGCAAATGCAAGTATTGACCGACATCGGTCATCCGGAAGTCGCTTACCAAATTGCAACGCGAACCGAGCAACCGAGCTGGGGGGATATGATCAACAAAGGTGCAACCACAATCTGGGAACGCTGGGACACCGATACTCAAGATGGTGGCATGAACGGCGAAAGCCAGAAGATTCTCTCAGGGAATTTCGAAGCCTGGTGCTATCAAACACTCGGTGGAATCAACTATGACCGCAACAATCCCGGGTTCAAACACATCATACTGAGGCCACGTCCGGTCGGCGATTTGACGTGGGCGCGCGCGTCACACGTTTGCGTGTACGGAAAAATCATCAGCGATTGGAAATTGATCGATGGAAACATTCGCTGGCGAGTCGTTGTCCCCCCCAACACCACAGCAACGGTGTACATCCCAACGACTTCGCCCGGTATTGTTCACGAATCAGGCAAGCCAATCGACGAGTGGCCCAACATTCAGGTGCTGGAACGTCAGAGTGAGGAAGTCCTGGTCAAGATTGGATCGGGAACGTACGAGTTCACCTCCCCATTTAAGAAGAACTAAACGCTATGAAGTCCGACCGAATGAACCTTAGCCAAACAAGCCAATTCTCGTTGGAATTGATCAGACGCAAGGGAGCCGACATGACTCGCGAGTATCAGTGGAGATTGTTTGCGGTCATTCTGCTGTTGCTCAACGTCAACACGGCCGTGGGTCGACCGAACGTCCTGCTGATCCTGACAGAAGATCAGGGCGCTCAAATGAGTGCTCTGGGAACCAAGGGCCTGCAGACACCCCACATGGATTCGATTGCTGCACAAGGCGCGATGTTCAAGAATGCCTTTGTGGCGTATCCCGTCTGTTCAGCATCAAAAGCTGCAATCTATACGGGGCTGTACTCTCACACGAATGGCTGCCGTTCCGTGTGCTCTAACCATCCTCCAGGATCGCCGCCAACGCCCGCACAGATGAAAGGCTGGGCCTATACTCGCCCAAGCGTCCATAAAGAAATCCCAACCCTCATTGAGATGCTTCACGCAGAAGGCTATTACACCGGCGTTTCGATGAAGCTTCATGTCGTCCCGGTTGAAAAATTTCCGTACGACGAATTCATCAGGAACTCAACGACAAGGTTCGGTAACCATGGTGTCACCGACGGAAAAGAGGCTGTATCTTTCATCCGTCGAGCCCAAGCAAAACAGGTGCCGTGGTTTCTTTGTTACACGATCAGCATGCCGCATCGCCCGTTCCGAAACAGCGATAAAGAGGTGATCACCGTTGATCCCGCCGATGTCGAAATTCCACCGTTTCTACCGAACACCCCAGTCATGAGAAAGGACTGGGCCGAGTATCTCGATAGCATTGAAGCAGCGGACGACTCTGTCGGTGACGCCCTAGCGGCTCTCAAAGAAACCGAATCATTGGACGATACGCTTGTCATCTTTCTTGGTGACCATGGCCCAGCCTACCAGCGAGGCAAGATGACCGCGTACGACTTTGGACTGCGCGTACCAATGGCAATCATGGGGCCTGGAGTTCGTACCGGGCAGGTGACTGATGAACTTGCCAGTGAGCTGGACCTAATGCCCACGATCCTGGAGTACGCAGGTATCGATGCTCCCGCTCTCCAACACGGCCATTCGTTGTGGCCTATTCTTCGCGGCGATGAAGATGCGCATGGTCACGACTATGTCTTCGGCGAGGTACATCATGACTACATATACTCTCCGGAGAAACCAGGGCAAGGCGGAGTCCAGGCTCCCGGAATGCAGGAACGTAGCGTTTTCGATGGCCGTTATCATCTGATTTACCGTGAGAATTTCGATCAACCTCGAAACGTCAATGCGGACCTCCGCGATTGGAACCGGTGGCTAAATCGAGCCTGGGATGAGACGATCGCGCAAAAGGAAAAGTATCCCAGGCTGTACGAGATGATTCGCCAGCAGGATCCGATTCGACTCGGAGGCACGCCGCCACAATTCGAACTTTTTGACCTTGCTACAGACCCGCACGAAATGACGGATCTCACGAAGAGCGCCGATCACAAACCACAGTTTGACCGAATGCTCAAGACGCTTCGGCAGTGGGCTACTGACACGAACGATAAGTACATCACTCTCGGCAGAAATGCCAATTGACTGCTGACGACTCTTGAAAACGAACATTTCCTATGAATCATCCTGAATCTCTGACTGATCGCGTCGACAAGCTTTACGAATTCGAGCGTGAGCCTGTCTCAGAGGACAAGCTCGAAAGCGGCAAGCACTTTGCGGCTCTTTTCGCGGGCGAGCATGTCGCTGGCACAGAATTCGTCATCGGTGCGGCCTTTGTTGCCTGGGGTGCGAGTGCGGCGGATGTCCTAATCGGTCTGTTGATTGGGAACGCGCTCGCAGTTTTATCGTGGACATTTATCTGTGCCCCGATTGCAGTCAAAACGCGACTCACTCTTTACTGGTATCTACGAAAGATTGCCGGACCAGGTGTGACCGCCGTTTACAACGTTCTCAATGCACTCCTGTTCTGCATTCTCTCCGGCACAATGATCACGGTCTCTGCATCAGCAATTCGTATCCCCTTCGGCATCCCTCCACAAACGAAATGGTATCCCGAAGATGCCCGGTTCGTATTGATTGTCTTGATCGTCGGAGCCGTTGTTGTGGGTGTTGCGATTTTAGGATTTAAGCGTCTGGCCCAGTTTTCCGAAGTCTGCGTCCCCTGGCTCTTCGTCATGTTTGCGGCAGGTGCAATTGGCACGCTACCTGTGCTGGCGAATGCTTCGCCTGGCATGGGGGATGTCCGTGGTATCGCCGACCTCTGGAGGATCGCGACGGAACAAATCTGGCTACACAATCCAGAGAGCGGCCTCGGTGTCTGGCACATCATAGCCTTTGCCTGGATTTGCAATTTGGCGTTTCATGTCGGCCTTTCAGACATGGCTGTGTTGCGCTATGCGCCGCGTTCCTCGTACGGTTTGTTTTCTGCTTGTGGAATGTACCTGGGGCATTATGTTGCCTGGGTCTGTGCCGGTGTGATGGGCGCTGCCGCCGCCTTAATCCTGCAACGACCTCTCGGAGAACTCGACGCCGGTGAAGTCGCCTTTCAAGCACTTGGACTCTCCGGTATCCTGGCCGTCATCATCGCTGGCTGGGCAACTTCTAACCCAACGCTCTATCGTGCCGGACTCGCCTTGCAGGCAGTCACACCTGGCTGGCCTCGCTGGAAAGTTACGATGCTGGCAGGCATCGCGACGACGGTTGTCGCCTGTTTCCCATTCGTCTTTACAAAACTCCTCAGCTTCGTCGCCCTGTTTGGGATTCTACTTTCCCCTGTCGGAGCGATTGTCTTTGTTGAGCATTGGCTGTTTCCGCGTTTAGGACTGTGCCAGTTCTGGTTCAGCAAGACAGGCAAGTCAATCAGTTGGCCTGCGCTGTCGACATGGATGATTTCAGTGACAATCGCACTCACATTCTGGTTCTCCGAGGCTCTTCACGAATTCTTTATCGCAATCCCCCTTTGGTTTTTCTCAGGGGCGTTGTACACAGGCTTAGCGTCCGTCGCCGGGGCGCGATCTTCTGAGATTGTTCCAATTGAAGAAGCAGCGACACCCGCCGAAAGTTCTCTTCCGATCATCTCCACGAAGCGAAAAAAACCAGGCTGGTTGCGAGCGATGGGCTACATCGCCTTAGTCAGCCTGTTACTACAAATCGTTTTGCCACTCTGGATCGCCTTGAGTGAGAGTGGCGAATACGAATCTCGATTGCCAAGCTACTTCTACTGGCTTGGCATCGCCAGCGTGATTCATCTGGTCACAATTGCCGCCTGGGTTCTTATAGGAGAGCGAAACCAGGAGCAATCGCCGGAACTGACACTCTGACTGAACCCAGAGTCGCCGCGATTGCTTCCCGAAATGATTTGCTTGGTTGAGGTGAGTCGGCCTGTCAGCGACAATCTCAATTCGATGTGAGTGACTCCTCCTATTTCCGTCTTGTCGCCAGCAATCAGGTTTTTCATGAAATCAAAACAGTGTCTCACCGCAATGACAGCCTTGTTCTTGTGGGCAGCTAGTTCTCCTGTTTCAGCGAAACAGCCAAATATCGTGTTGATCATGGCGGACGATATGGGGTTCGAATGTGTTGGAGCCAACGGGGGTGAGACGTACAAAACGCCGCATCTCGACCAGC
>JAJDEL010000505.1 GCA_029259835.1 Planctomicrobium sp.
CATCCGATGCAACAGGAAGTGTGCGGGAGTGCCCTGAGTCGCGTGATTGGAATTTTTTTCGAACAGTATTCACACTGCCCATACGTCCCTTTACGGATCGCTTTGAGAGCTTTTTCGATGCGAACCAACTCTCGACTTTCCAAGGCGGCGAGTTGCGAACCAAGTTCCTGGTCTGTATCGACAATGGATTGGTCAGCAAGATCCCCTGGCCCACATTGCTCACCTACGAGTTCCATCTGGTGGGTCAAATTCTTCTTGAGTTCGTCTCGCTGCTCTGTCAGGCAGTGATGTAGTTTCAAGATCGCGTCTTTTCGAGCCATGATTTTTTCCCTTCCGCAATTGTTAATGGGAATGACACTTCGTGTCGGCTTAGTCGTTCAGTTTTTTCATTCAAATCATACGTCAGGGAATTTTACGCCTCATTTTGAAAAGATGAGATCAAAAACTGCCTGAAGCTCACAATCTCTTTACCTACAACCGTTTAGAGCGAAGAGATGAAACAGTTGAACACGTCAGTCTCTTTCCTTTTCGAACATCTAAGCGCTCTGAAACTCATTCGGCGTGGAGGAATCGTCAACCGCAGTTTTTCGGTTATTCTCGGCATCTGCATCACGAACGTCAGGACCGGTATCGAATGGACTAGAACTGAAGGGAACGTAAGGCGTTCAGTTCGGATATCTCCCGGAACATGAAGAATTGACATTTTCGACGGTATCGTGCAAATCGTCAGATCTTGAAAACCACCCGAATTCCCCCAAGTTTTCTTGATCCATTTCTCCGAAACTGCGTTTCCACAGTAATGCCCGTCAATCGTGTTGCATAATTGCAACATTGGAGTTCCGCGATGAATGAACTTGTTGAAATGTATTTCCAGTGGCCTGTCCTGCCATTCAGCGTATTGCTGTGTCTCGTGACAGGGTATTGGCTCATGGTCATTCTAGGCGGAATTGACATGGATATGTTCGACATCGATCTCGATTTGGATTTCGACACTGATGTTGATGCGTCCGTGACAGACCTGGGAATGCTTGGCCTGAAATGGCTAAACATTGGTGAAGTCCCATTCATGATGTGGCTATCCTTGGTGGCTCTCGCATCCTGGACAGTGACGATGATTTTTGACCGTCATCTGGTCAACCCATCGACTCAGGAAATTGTGATTGCAATCGGACGGAGCTTAGGGTTTGGCATCCTCGCAGCCAAAATACTAACGAACCCAGTGCGTGGAAAACTAAGAGTAAAAGAGCCAAACACAGTTCAAGACATGCTCGGAAGAACTTGCTCTGTTGTGACAAGTGAGGTAACGCCGAATTTTGGGAACGCTATCTGCCAAGTCGAAGATGGTGCTCCACTGAGATTGAATGTCCGGACGACGGAAGGCTCGATCCCGAAAGATGCAATTGTTCAAATCGTAGATTTCTCACCTGAGACCGGAATTTACTACGTTCAAGAGACCGGCGAACACCAGTTTTAATATAGTCTAACAAAGTACGAGTCGATTCGATTTTCGTACGCTAACAATTGAGGAAGGGCGATCATATGCCTTGGGAAATTCTAGGACCTGGATTCGTTGTCGTTGTACTTGGTGTCATCGGTTTTTTGACAGCCATGTCGCGCTTCTACCGTAAAGTCGGTCCAGAAGAAGCGTTGGTAAAAACTGGCTGGGGCGGCATGAAAGTCGTCTCTGGTGGCGGCATGTGGGTAATTCCGATTGCCCATCGCGTTGAGCACATGGACCTTTCTGTTAAGAGAATTGAGATCTCTCGGCGAGAGGTTTCTGGATTGATCTGCAAAGACAATGTTCGTGCCGATATCGAAGTTGCTTTTTTCGTGAGAGTAAACAACACGACTCAAGACATTTTACAAGTGGCACAGGCCCTGGGCTGCAAACGTGCTTCAGAAAAAACAGCACTGATCGAACTTTTCGACGCGAAGTTTTCCGAAGCGTTAAAAACTGTCGGAAAACACTTCGACTTTGTTGATCTTTACACCGAGCGAGATCAATTCAAAGACGAAATTTTAAAACATATCGGAACTGATCTGAACGGGTACATCCTCGACGATTGTGCGATTGATTACCTCGAACAAACGCCGATCGAATATCTCAGTACCATGAACATTCTTGATGCCGAAGGGATCAAGAAAATCACGAAACTGACCGCCTTGGAACACGTTCAATCTAACGATGTGATACGTGAGAAAGAGAAGACAATCAAGAAGCAGGATGTGGAAGCTCAGGAAGCGATCCTGGAACTTGAGAAGCAACGCGTCGAAGCGGTCGAGAAGCAAAAGCGAGAAATCGCCGAGATCTCTGCTCGCGAACATGCCGAAGCTGCGAAAGTGCAGGAAGAACAACGCCTGCGAGCAGAAGGTGCTCGAATCGCAACCGAAGAAGAACTTCAAATTGCTGAAGAAAACAAACTGCGACAAATCATCGTGGCAGAAAAGAATAAGCAGCGAACTGAAGCAGTCGAAGTGGAACGCGTCGAAAAAGACCGCCTGCTCGAAGTGACCGAACGCGAACGAATCGTAGGCCTCGCCGATATCGAAAAAGAAAAAGCAATCGAAATCGAGAAACGCAACATTCAGGATGTCATCCGCGAGCGTGTTGCCGTTGAACGCTCTGTGGTCGAAGAACAGCAACGCATTCTGGATACCGAAGAGTTCGCGACTGCGGATCGTTCCAAGAAAGTCGCGATCACAAATGCAGAGAGAGACGCAGAAGAAGCGTTAGTCAAAGAGATCAAAGCTGCCGAAGCTCAGAAGAAGGCTGCCAGTTTCGAAGCCGAAAAAGTCGTCATCGAAGCCGAAGCAAGCCGTTCCGCGGCAGAAAAAGAAACCGCTTCCAAAAAGATGCTCGCTGAAGCACGGCAGGCTGAAGTTGCCGCCGACGGATTGGCTGAAGCCCAAGTGATGACAGTCCGTGCGGATGCCATTGAGAAGGAAGGTTCCGCCGAAGCGAATGTTGTCGAGAAGAAACTTGTTGCGGAAGCCAAAGGTCAAAAGGCCAAAGCCGAAGCCATCGAGAAAGAAGGTCTGGCCGAAGCGAGCGTTATTGAGCAGAAATACTACGCCGATGCGAAAGGTATTGAGCAGAAAGCCGAAGCAATGAAACTCTTCGATGGAGTCGGACGTGAGCACGAAGAATTCAAACTTCGACTCAACAAAGACAAAGACATCGAAATCGCAGCAATTGATGCTCAAACACAAATCGCTCACGAGCAGTCCGGAATCGTTGGTAAGGCACTTGAAACTGCCCGAATCGACATTGTCGGTGGCGAAACCGAGTTCTTCGATAAGATCGTCGGCTCGATCAAAGCAGGAAAATCCGTTGACCGCTACGTCAATAACTCCGAGGTTCTCACCGACGTCAAAGAGACCTTCTTCGACGGCAACGGTGGCGACGACTTCAAGGAAAACCTGTTGACGTTCACGCGTCAATTCGGGATCTCACTTGAAGACGTGAAAGATCTGACTGTCTCCGCTGTGCTTGGAAAAATGCTGCTCGACTCCGACAACGACAAGACCACCTCTGGAGTGAAAAAATTGCAGAAATACTTCAAGAACGCCGGTCTCATGGACAGAAAAGTCGCCACCCTCGGCCTCGGAGTCCTCTCCAGCGAAGACGGCGCATCGTAGGCTCGTGATTGACGCATCATTTCAAATACCGTTAGCGTCGCACTTAATGTGCGACGCTAATCTCTTCGAGCGTAAATATCGCGACCATCCGCCATATCTGTGGT
>JAJDEL010000506.1 GCA_029259835.1 Planctomicrobium sp.
ACTGGTTCGGCTCTGAGAGGCGGGCCGATCACTGACTTTGAGCGGTCTTTTTGGTCGCTTCAGCCTGTCTCCGATCCATCGCCCCCACAAATTCATGCCGACGGAATACACAACGAAATCGATCAGTTTGTGCTACGGATACTTCGCGACTCAAAGCTCAAATCGATGCCACCGGCAACTCGTCTGGAGTGGATCCGCCGTGCGACGTTTGATCTCACCGGGTTGCCACCAACACTTGACGAGGTACAGGCGTTTCTGCTTGACCAATCTGACGACGCCTATGCAAAGATCATCGACCGTCTGCTCGACTCAACAGCTTATGGGGAACGCTGGGGACGGCACTGGCTGGACGTCGTTCGGTACGCCGACACCGCAGGCGAAACTGCCGATTACCCTACACCGCTGAGTTACAAGTATCGCAACTGGGTCATTAATGCTTTCAACGTTGACATGCCATACAACGAATTCGTTAGACAACAGATCGCAGGCGATATATTGGCTGATCAGTTGGTTAATCGTGTCCCCGGTTCGGCAAGCGACCGATTGAGCGAAGATGTCCTACGGCAATATCGCGACATGCTGACCGCCACCGGTTTCATCGCAATCTCAAGACGTTTCGGCTTCGACGTCGAGAACTACCACCACCTGACGATTCAGGATACGATCGACGTGATTGGTCAGTCTATGCTGGGGTTGACACTTGGCTGCGCCCGCTGCCACGACCACAAATTTGACCCGATCAACACGAGTGATTACTACGCTTGGTATGGCATCTTCCAAAGTACGCGCTATTCGTTTCCAGGTTCGGAAGAGAAGAAGCGTCCCTACGATCTGTTCCCATCTCTACCCCCCGTGGTATTTGCCGAGCGGCAACAGCAGTTTGATGCTAAGTCGGCGGACCTTAACGGAGAGATCGAAAAGCTCGACGTTCAACTCAAACAGGTCACCGCTGAGTTCGAACAGATCACCGGTTCGAGTGGATTCATCGGGTTCGAGCAGGCAACGATTGGGCAGCCACCCCCAAAGCCATACGGATCGCTGGGGTCAGTAAAGGTGACAGCGTCGGCCCAGAGTCCATTTACGAATGTCTTTCCCCATGGTTCACGCGGTTATGCGTTTCCCAGTAATACCGAGAACAACGCATTCGTTCGCACACTCTCCGCCGAACACACAGCATCCAACACGCCCGTCCTGCATTACAACGTCGACTTTCGAAACACCTCAGTGGTTGACGGTGGGCAACGCGCTTACCGTTTCTACATCGGGCATGGACCGGGCAATTCCGGAGCGGTCGAGATGGTCGCCAACGCGACGACGTTTCTGATCAAGGATGGGCAACAGTACAAGCCGGTCACCGAACTCAAAATGGGGACGTGGTACAACTTGCAGGTGACACTGGACCTCAAGGCAAAGATGTACGCCGGCGTGATTGCTTCAGGCGACAAAGCGACTCGGTTCGACGGTAAGGCGTTCACCAACGGCTGGGATGGCATGATCAATACTACGTTCATCGACATGTACGGACCAGGCGACGGAGCGACCCCCGCGCATGACATCGACAACCTCTGCATCGACACCAAACCGTTCCTGCCTGCGGAGCAGTCGCAGAAGATTGCACCCGAAGCAGTCGAACAACAGAGACGCCTCGCAGAGATTCTGATCTCACAGCGACAACTACATAAACGCCTTGATGAATTCACTCGTCGGCGTGACGTGCTGAAGAAGGACGGCCCGCTGTCTATGGAGCAGCAAATCTACGGAGCTATTGAACGGGGCCAGCCCATGCACGCTAGGATTCAATTGCGCGGTGAAACGACACGGCTCGGCGATGAAACTCCGCGTCGCAATCTGGAAATCCTTGGTGGCGACACTCTGCCTAATGATGCAGGAAGCGGTCGTCTACAACTTGCTAACTGGCTGACTCGCGACGAGAACCCTCTGCTGGCACGCGTGATGGCGAATCGTATCTGGCAACAGCACTTCGGGCGAGGACTTGTTGGCACTGAAAACGATTTTGGCTCTCGCGGTCAGCGGCCCTCGCATCCCGAACTGCTCGACTGGCTGACCAGCCGATTCCGCGAATCGGGTTACTCCGTCAAGGCCATGCATCGGCTCATCATGAAATCTGCGGTCTATCAGCGGTCGAGCCGATTTGATGCTGAGGCTGTTGAGCGAGATCCGGATGCGCGATTGTTATGGAGGTTCAACCGCCGTCGCTTGAGCGCGGAAGAAATTCGCGACGCAATGCTGTTTGTGAGCGGAAATCTTGATCGCAGTATGGGAGAATCGCATCCTTTTCCACCAATGGAGAACTGGCAATTCACGCAACACAACCCGTATTACGGGGTCTATCCCACCAACCGTCGTAGCGTCTATCTCATGCAGCAACGCTTGAAACGGCACCCGTTCCTCGGGCTGTTTGACGGGGCTGACACCAACGTGAGTACGGCCCGGCGCGAGTTGACGACCGTTCCGACGCAGGCGTTGTTTCTGATGAACAACGAGTTTGTGCATGAACAATCCGCCGCACTGGCTGAGCGGCTGATTAAATCGAGTAATGATGACGCTGCTCGGATCAAATTTGCTTACCAGATCACTTTAGCACGCTCTCCTACTGAAGACGACCAAAACGAATCCGTGACGTTCCTGGCTGCGTATCGCGAGGCGATTATCGCTTTACAGATTCCAGCAGCCGACAGCGAACAAGTAGCATGGGCCGCCTTCGTCAGGACGTTGCTGACACGTAACGAATTTCTGTTTGTGGATTAATCACACAATGACCAATTTCACTTCACGACGCGAATTCTTGTCGCAAGCCGCAGGCGGTTTAGGCTCGATTGCACTTGCGGCCATGTTGGCTGAAAAACAGCACGCAGCCGCCGCTTCGGACAACGTCGACCCGCTGATTGCGAAAGACTCACACTTCCCGCCGAAAGCGAAGCGGGTGATCTTCCTCTATATGACTGGAGGCGTTTCGCATGTCGACTCGTTCGACGAGAAGCCGCAACTGTTCGCTAATCACGGCAAGCAGATCGCGGTCGATAACTGGCAGGGAAAAATTGGCGAATTCAAGCGATATCTGAAGAAACCGAACTGGGAATTTCGGGCGGGCGGAAAAAGCGGCATTGCGGTGAGTGATCTGTTTCCGCACATTCGAGATGTTGTGGACGATCTGTGTGTCATCCGCTCGATGAAGACGGACCATACGAATCACTATGAAAGCACACTGGGTATGCACTGCGGTTCGTGGACGTTTGCCCGTCCGAGCATCGGCGCGTGGATCAGCTACGGACTCGGAACGGTGAACCGCAATCTGCCATCGTTCGTGGTCATCGCCCCACGTGCTCCTTATGCCGGAGCCCAGACGTGGGGAAGCGATTTCCTGCCGGGCTGTCATCAGGGAACACAGTTCCTGCCGGGTGAAACCCCGGTTCCCGACATCAAACCTCGCGTCGCTTCCTCGAAACTCCAGGAACTGGAACTCGCTCTGCTAAACAGTGCGAACCGCAGACATTTGGAAACACGACCAGCAGACAACGCTTTAGATGCCCGCATCCGCTCGTTCGAAACAGCTTTTGGCATGCAGCGTGAAGCTCCGGAAGCTCTTGATCTGTCCGGCGAGACCTCCGCAACTCTACAAGCCTATGGATTGACGCCTGGCCAGAAAACAGGCTTCGGTTGGCAGTGCCTGGTGGCGAGACGACTGGCCGAACGGGGAGTCAGGTTCATCGAACTGATTGATGTCGGGTCGTCTAATAACTGGGACGCCCATGGCAACATGGCGACCCATGCCCCACTGGCAAAGAATGTCGATCAACCGATTGCCGCCCTGATCACCGACCTAAAACATCGCGGCA
>JAJDEL010000507.1 GCA_029259835.1 Planctomicrobium sp.
AAAAGGAGAATGTGTCATGGCCCAAGCAATTGCGAACCCAGAAGACCTGCGAGCGTTTGCGATGAAACTGAAGCAATTCAACAGCACACTCTCCGATCAGGCAGGTCTGCTCGTTGGACAACTTGACGCTTTAAGCACGACCTGGCGAGATCAGGAAAACGCAAAGTTCACGGAAGAATTTAAGGAACATCTACGATTGCTCGCTCTATTTGTTGAAGCGAACAACCAACACATCCCCTACCTGTTGCGAAAAGCTGAGCGATTGGAAGAATATCTCAATCAGCGATGACGCGGAGTCAACACAAGGGGAAGGTGAATTATTTGCCGCCCACTTTAAGTGTGTGGTAAATCGCCAACACTTTTTTGAGAGAGATTCTAACGTCCCTTCTCCGACACTCGTTCTCCTTTTTCGAGCAATCCAATGCGGACTTCGATCACTCCATTGTTGTCTGCGAGTTCACCCCATTTGTCGCGGCAACGTAAAAAGAGTTGTCCGTCTCTTGGAACGGTGAAAGATTCATTTTCGCCGATTTCGAATGAGTCGCTTAACTCGTAATCATCGAAAATGATTCCGACAAGTTGACCTTCTCCTGATGCTTCTCCATTTGCCGTGAGAAGTTCTCCATCTTTGCTGAGAGTCCAGTTCCCTTTCGTTTCCAGAGAGTACGTGTCACCTGAAAAGACTTTCGCCCGTGAGGCTTGCCATCCACTTTCCGCTCGGATTTTAGCGAGAAGTTTCGTCTTGCTCGATGGAACCCGGAACTTCGTTTTCCAGTTCCAACTGCATAAATCACAGCGATATCCAGGCTCCATGTCTTTTAAGAACAATTGATATTCGAATTCGATCTCCTTCGCTTGTGCCCCGTAAACGCGGTCAAAGCTCACATGTTTATCCGCTAATAACGCCATTCCCAAAGGTTTAAAACGTGCCGAATAATTCTTGTTCGCTCCCAGCATATGACACAGCACCCACCGCCACGCGTAATTTTGCCAAGAGTCTCCAGTTCGTTCGAGTGGATTGTTGACGATAGCGCCGAGCGGTTTCGGGTCCTGTGATTGGAGGTATTGAATCACATATTCGCCGGCGTTGACTCCTTTTTCTCCATCTCGCCAATACTTGCCGACTTCTGCCATCCCTTCTGAGTACCAGACCGGTCCAGTGCTTCCGAAATTGATCCCGCAGTATGCATGTATTGCTTCGTGCTGAGGCGTTTTGTGTTTTGAAGTTGCATAGACAATTGCTTCGGAATCAATCTTCGGACCGCCAACAAACCCTTTGACTGATGTGATCGTCAGTCCCCCACCTCCTCGCACCGACTGCACTCCATCCGGAGACATCTGAGCAAGCTGGCTTTGCGGCCAGTTTGCAAAATCGTCGATGACGAACATGCGAATCGGTTTGCGATTACGGCGACCCCAATAACCGGAAACCAGCTTCAGCATAGATTCCAACTGACTCAACAACCCCTCCGCATCATCTTTGGAAATATCGGTCATCAACGAAAAATTTCGACTCTTGTAAAGCTGGGGACTGGCATTTCTATCCGCGGTTCCCTGTGAGAACGCTTGCTCTGGAAGTGCGAGGACCGTTGCAAAGATGAGGATCGGAGTCAGAAGAGAACGGAGAGAATTTTGATTCAACACACTCGCAACCTTGGTGAGAGACAACCTGCACTTTTGCCGTACACTTCAAGTGTACGGCGAAACATTTATTGAGTCAAAATACTTGTGTCCCGATCTTTGACTAAAAATCAGCCGTCGACTACGACTCGGCTTTGGAATTTGCTTCTTCAGCTAAAGCTGCTGTCTGCTCTTTCGCGCCGAGAAAGCGACTGAGTGATCCAAATTTTCCGCTGTTTAAGAGAATGAGATAGGCTGGTACAAGGATGGGGCGGACGATAAACGTGTCCAGTAATACGCCGAATGCGAGCGCGAAACCGAGTTGAGCCATGCCGAGCAGGGATCCAATCATGAGAGAGGCAAACGTCCCTGCCATGATGATTCCGCAGCTGGAAATGATGCTGCCCGTTTTCGTCAACGCGACCAGAATACCCTCAACCGGTCCGTGGCGTTTCTGCTCTTCATCAACGCGAGCCATCAGGAGAATGTTGTAGTCTTCTCCCATCGCGATCAAAATCGTAAACAGATAAATCGGCACTTTCCAGTCAATCCCGGTGAAGCCTGCCGGGTCGCGCAGATAGAAGACGATGAATGTCATCCCGAGGGCAACGAAATAACTGAACACGACACTAACCATCAGATACCCACAGACCGCCGGTTGTCTGAGCAGGGCCACCAGCATGATGTAAACGGCCAGGACAACAAGAACGCCAATAAGCACGCGGTCCCGGTCCGTCGAGAGTTTCAAATCGCGAATCCCGGCAGTGGGGCCGAGAGTAAACACCTCGGCTGATTCTCTCAGCGATTCTGGAATCGCCCTGCGCACAACATCTTCAACCTCGCTCAATTTTAGAATTGAGTTTCGGTCGAAGGGATCGGTGCTAAAGATAAAGTCCATCCGCATCACCTGACCAGCGAGGGGACCGCGAGTACTTGTGTAGGTTTTATGTTTAATTACCTGTTGCAAACGCCGTTCTCCTATCTTGAGAGAATCAAGGTGTTCGAGTGCAGCAGCACTTTTCCCCAAAGGGTACATCTGGTTCCGAATATCGACGACGCGAAAGTCCGGTTCATTGAGATCAAGAAGGGAAGCTTCGATCGTCGCTGTCATCTCCTCGCAAAAACGATTGGAAGTTCGGAGATCGGAGAGGTCGTCCCCTTCAAACTGCTTCTTAAGTTCATCTTGATCGAAGCGAATTAACGTGATGACCGGGCCGGTGACACCTGCCGGGAAATGTTCCTGAATCGCCATCGCCCCTTCGACACTCGTATCTTCTTGTGGCAAGTCAGTGAGCAAGCCATAGCTTAAATTTCCCTGATTCGTGAACCCGATGATTGCCAAAGGCAGCATCGTGAGAATTGTTCCGAGAAAGATACGACCTGGAAATTTCTTCAGCAGTTGAGCCGTTAAGTTCCAGATTTCATCCAACCATTGTTGTTCATTCAGTTTCTTCCATAGCGTCGCAGCAGGAATCCATCCTTCTTCGGTTTTGGGGGTTTCTTTTCGGATATCTGGCCAGAACGCCCAGTTCCGTAACAGCAGAAGTAAAGCCGGGGTGAATGTCACGGCGAAGCAAGCCGCGACAAACAATCCGATTGAGATAGCAAGTCCGGCCTGCCGAAATTTTCCGAATTCCGCGAACGACATCATCCCGATCCCGACAATACTGGTTCCTGCGCTCGTTGCCAGAGCGGCGCCGACTTTTCTGATCGACATCGTGATCGCCTCAGAAAATCCGTGCCCTGAGTCCAACTCCTCTTTGTACCTTGCGATCAGGAACAAGCAGTAGTCCACACCCGCTCCGTAAACAACGACCGTGACATAGATTTGCAGGCCATTGAACACCCCGATCCAGCCTGCCTCGGCGAGGTGTGTCAGCAATGCCAGTGTGAATTCGACTGAAAGCCCGACTGTAATCAGTGGCACAAGTGCCAGAAGTGGTGCTCGGTAAATGAGAAGCAAAAGGGTAATGACCAGCAGTTTCGTAAACGTTTCGGTCCGCGCCGCACTATCTGCTTCCGCACGCAGCAGGTCTCTGCCGACCGTTGCCGATCCACTCAACGCCATTGCCAGCCCAATCGGCTTGTTTTGCAATAAGTCTGAGGAGAAAATCAACTCTTCAAGACGGTCAACAATCAACCCGTTCTGGCGATCCAGGAATTCGGTTCTTAACTCCAGAACGACAATCTCTGCTCGTTCATCCGGACTCGTTAATAACGCCCCAATCCGCTTGTCATGCGGTGTTGAGATTCCCTGAACGACACGCTCTGATTCCGGAATTTCTTCGTAGCCCCCGTCGGATTCAATTTCATAGCCGAGAGGAGTCGAATCGCGAATTTTCTCAAGCTGTGGAACAAGATCTTCGCGTATGAACTGGCGGTCTTCTTTCGATAGCCCTTCTGGTCGATTCTCGCGAAAGAGAACGATAACGATATTGCTCCCCAGCGGATCTCGTTGAACGGAGGAGCCGGCTCGTTTGCCTCTGCTGAAGCGTCTTCCATTCGTGGGAGGGAAGGCCTTGCGGAAAAGGTGCTGAGCCTGACTGCTGATGGCATCTTCCGGAAGGAACGCCAATTCCCCTTCTTGCCAGATCCCGTCCCGTTCCGGAGCCATGGCAATCGCTAAAATCGCAACAATGATCCAGGCCCCAATCGTGAAGATTGGGAAGCGAGTGACAGATTCTCCAATTCGGCGATACATAAATCAAATGATTTCTTACGAACAAACCCGTAAGATGTTTGTCGGAACGTAAATGCGGTACGATATAGTCAGCGGCTTCCGAACCGATGACGAACCGATTTGTAAGGAGACCGTAGCGGTGCGGAGTGCCACGGTCAATGATTTACAGACTGAGAACTGGCTGAAAACCGTGCAGTTGATAGAATCAAGGTCTCGTATCCCCGCACTATTGTTGAAACCCCTTTCTTTGGAAAAGTGATGGCATCGGCGCCGCAGAAAATTCTTGCAATCAAAGAAGATCAGGTCTTTGAGATCACTTGGGATGAAACCCGGGTTTCACGCTACCCGTTCAAATTTCTGCGCTGCGAATGCCCTTGTGCCGCCTGCGTGAACGAGTTCACCGGCGAAAAAATGCTTGACCCCGCGACTGTCTCTGATGAAATTGAACCGAACGAGGTTGGTTTCAGCGGGAACTACGCGATCAAAATCAAATGGTCCGATGGGCATTTCACAGGTCTCTACTCCTGGGACTACCTCGACAAATTGACCGCCAACCCAAGCGTTGTGACAACAAGTGGAGCATCACAGTGAGTTTGCCAGAAAATTCTCTTGTCGATTCATTTGGTCGACAACACAACAACCTTCGAATCAGCGTGACCGACCGCTGCAACATTCGCTGCTTCTACTGCATGCCTGCGGAAAATGTGCAGTTCATGGCGAAGTCCAAACTCTTAACGTTCGAAGAGATCGCTCGTTTTGTACGCTTGATGGTTCCGCAAGGAGTCAACAAACTCCGACTGACTGGCGGCGAACCGCTCGTCAGAAAAGATCTTCATAAATTGGTTGCACTGCTTGCCGAAATCGATGGGATTACGGACATCGGTATCACGACGAATGGAATTTTACTTGCAGATCAGGCTCAGGCTCTGTACGACGCCGGGCTGCGTCGACTTAACGTCAGTCTTGACGCTCTCGACCCGGTGAAATTTCAGGAGATCACGCGAAGAGAAGGCTACGAGCAAGTTTTGAATGGGATTGAGGTCGCACAGAAGGTCGGTTTTTCTCCGATCAAAATCAACGCGGTCGCGATTCGCGGGATGACTGAATCTGAAATTGTTCCCTTCGGAAAATTCGCTCGTGAATCAGGCTGCGATGTTCGCTTTATCGAATACATGCCTCTCGATGCAGACGCCGCCTGGGAGCGAGAAAAAGTCTTGTTTGCATCGGAAATTATCGATGTTCTCTCGCGTGAGTTGGTGCCACTGGTTCCAGTCGGTGACCCTGATCCACGCGCGCCTTCAACCGACTACCAGTTTAAAGATGGAGCAGGACGGATTGGCTTTATTCCTTCAGTCAGTCAGCCTTTTTGCGAGCAATGCAACCGATTCCGTCTCACGGCGGATGGACGGTTAAGAAACTGCCTGTTCAGCCTCGAAGAATCCGATATCAAAACACTTCTCCGGGAAAGTGCAAACGATGAACAAATCGTCGCCGCAGTTCGCGAGAGCATCCAGCAAAAGTGGTCAGGTCACAACATCAACGCCGCAGACTTCGTCCAGCCAGATCGCCCCATGTACTCCATCGGCGGTTAGGCAAATGCCGTGACACATTGTTTTGCCGGACACTTCAAGTGTCCGATTTATGCCATTGCATTTCCACCTGCGCTTCATGCACAGTCTGCCCATTAGTCCGCGACTTCCAGATACGGATCGAGGCCAGCGGCTCGGAATTTATTTCTTTGCTCTTTGCCAAACTTTAAGAGTTGCTTTCGTGCTTTGATGTGTTGTTTTTCCAGAGAACGTTGAAGCTTTTCGAACTTGCGCAGCCAGGACGGACTCAGTTCGTTCGTGCATTCGGAGAGTGCTCGTTTTCGCAGAGAAGCAAGTTTCAATGGTGTTAATACGTTGAGTAACTCATCTTCAATGGAAAGAAAAAACTGGTAGCTTCCTGGATCACCTTGACGAGCCGCACGACCAACAAGCTGTCGGTCAATGCGTTTGGAAGTGTGCATTCCCGTTGCGATGACATGCAAACCACCATTCTGTTTGACGTCTTCGTCGAGCAGAATATCTGTTCCGCGTCCTGCCATGTTGGTCGCAATGGTCACCCGACCACATTGTCCAGCGTGCTTGACAATCTCTGCTTCTTGCTCATGGAAAAGTGCGTTTAATACTTTGTGGTCGATTTCTTCGGAGCGGAGACGGTCCGAGAGAGCCTGTGAAGCTTCCACTGAAGGGGTTCC
>JAJDEL010000508.1 GCA_029259835.1 Planctomicrobium sp.
AATTCATCTGTCAGAGTATCGAGAGCCGTTCGTTCTTTGCCGTCACCGATCAGTTTGAGTTGGAATGTTGGGTATGTTTCAGTAACAATTTTCGTTGCTTTGAGCAGTGTGCCATAGTCTTTTTCTGGTGAGAGTCGACCGACCGAGATAGCCGCCAGTTCATCTATAGGACCATGAAATTGAAACCTGTCGAGATCGATTCCATTCCAGATGCACTGCATCTTGTCCGCGTTGGGTCGGTTTTGCTCCTGACACAGCTTTGTTGCATCTGCGGAGACGCCGACGATGCGTGTTGTCAATTCATTCGCAATTCGAAATTGCCACAACGCTTTACGATTCGGTCCGCAACCGCGTCCATGTTGACTGTTGACGACCACTGGAATCTTCGCGAACTTCGCCGCAATTGAACCGTAAAACTGGGGGTAGGTGTTGTGAGTGTGAAGGATGTCGATTTGATTTTCTTGCAGGAGATGTGCGAGCCGTCGCAGCCCTTTAATCTTACCAACTTCAGAGAGGCGAATCTGATCGATTCGATAACCGGCTTCGCGAAGCTCATCTCCTGGCTGTCCGATTCCTTCTAACGCAATAAAACTGAGGTCGAACTGCTCTGCATTGTGAAAGCGTCCATAGTCGACCAGGAGTCGTTCCAATCCGCCGGTTTCGAGTGTCATGCTCAGGTGGCACACCTTGAGCCGTTGCGAAGAATCCCCGGGATTCGTTGCGAGGCCAGTTGTGTCGACCGATTTTATTTCGTCTGTTGTACTCATCATTTCATCCGCAGAGTCAGTTTGTTTTGTCAATCAAGATAAATTCGAATTCTTGTCACGGGAGCGGTTTTGCTGCTTTGAACAATCGTTTCACTTTTGTGAGCGTTTGAATGGTTTTGTTTTTCAAGGACGGTCGATTAAATGTCAGCCAGCAAAGTTGGTTGCAATGTGTCGACAGATTGTTCTTGTGCTGTTTGTCGCCAACGAGGAAGTCGTACGCGGCGAAATTTCTCTTCAATCCTTCTTCCATGCAGAGATAGTGAGTCATCAGGCCGATGCTTGGTTTTTTATCAAACGGTGCGAAGCCGGAGAGGTAATCGAGCATTCGGTTCTGATCAACGAGCAGCATCAGGCAGCCGACTGTTTCGGATTCATGTCGAACTCGAAATAAAACGACTTTTTGTTCGCTGAAAAGACGGATCAAAAGACGCTGTTGAAACTCTAGGAATCGATCATTCGCAAAGGCCCCAGGTTCGTCAACGTTATTCCATCTTGCCTGATGTAACCTCACAAGGTCAGCAAAAATTTCGTCTGCTTGTGTGAGACTCGTTGCCCACTCGGTTTCCAGTGTTCCGTATTTCTTCAAGCGACGCCGTATGTTTGAGCGAGTACTCTTTCCCAGATGCGAAAGGAGGTCGCCACCGCCTTTGCGGGCTTCGTGAAAGTCGAAGTATTTGCAATCCCTGGATCGAATCGCGGCATTTGGGAACTGAGGTAACCACACTTGAAGATCTGTCTCTGAAAGCCCGTCCAGGCAGAGCATTTCCCAGCTCGTGTCGTTAGTAAGAAAAACGCTCACGCCTTCAACGAATTGAGTTTCGTATTCCGGTTCGCTTAATAAGCGATTATATTCTACGCAAACACTGCCGATCTGAGGTTCGCCTGCCGTCCCGAGATGAATTGAGCGCACAGAAAACGGACCGTTTTTACGGTCAACTCCGTCGGTCACCAAAGCGATTCCACGAACAACATTGTCGAATTCTGCAATGAGGAATCGATGCGGTACGAGGTCGCCGTATGATTCGATCCAGCATTCGATCCAACCGGGATCGGCTGTGACGGACTTGTTGTCGATTCGGCTTGCCAGCTTTCGCCACAGATACAATGCTTCGTCAACAGCCGATGCTGCGCAGGTTCTGTACGTCATCGAAGAAGTGGAGTTCTTCGTCGCGTCAATTGTTGCGGATTGATGATTCAGTGTTTGCATGATGAGTTCAGTTCAAGGAAGGGCGGGAGCCTGCTCTACGAATGCGGGTTTGTGAAGAAGGTGAGTGATGTAACGAATCCCCAACAGCACGATACCTCCGCCTGTTGAGACCGCGAGGAGTGGCAACCAACCGTACGACATTTCGATTCGTGAGATCACTTCACAGTAAATCAAAAGTCCGAGTAAAGCGGGGATTTGAATTGCAACGACCTTTGAAACAAGTTGATCGCGTTCAAGGTTGAGGTGACACATCGCGTACGGCAGGAAGACGAACAACTCGATACAAACAAGCGGCACGAGCGTTCCAATTGCAACACCGACGATGCCCCAGAATTGAATCAGGATCAGCGAGAGAACCAGGTTGCAGAATGCTTCAAGCAGATCAATGAAAGCGGGAATGCGAACCTGGCCGGTCCCCAATAATGCTTTACGGGTCACGACCATCGGCAGCGCAACGACCTGCGAACCGATCAGTATGACCATCACTAGTGCACTTGACTGGTATTGTTTGCCGATCCAGGTTTGAATGAGCATGTCCCCAAAGAAGGCAGCTCCCATGCAAAAACCTCCGGAGAGCAGAAACGCGATCCCCATGCCTTTGGCGACGACTTCTCCCAGTCTCTGTTGCTCCTGCTTGGCGTGTAGTTCTCCGGCTTTGGGAAGAATCGCTTCACCGATTTGAGCGATCGGAATTTGAATCATCTGGGCAATACGGAGTCCGATTTGATACGGCACGATCGCCAACGGTCCGAGAATCACTCCAATAACGACTGTGTCGGTGAAGAAGATGAGGTACTCGGCGAACAGAGCAATCGCGTTGAATGCGCTGAATCCGAAGCACTCATTGAGAACATCACGCCGAGTGTTCCAGGGAGCAATTGAAAGCGTTGGGATCAACCGGTACGCGACGATTGCAGTGATCGATTGTTCGACGACTGTGACTGTCAGAAAGATCAATGCTAGCGTGATGAGACCGTAGTGTTGGTGTAGGCAGACTAAGGTTAAGACGAGGCGAAGAATACCGATCCCGACTTCGATTCCCCGTTGGATATCGAGGCGTTGAGTCCCAATCAGCACACCGCCATACACACTGCCGATCATTCCCATGCCGATTGTTCCACCGACAATCAAAATCGAAATTCGAACTTCATCCAGTGACAGGGTGTCCCATTTATCAATCCCGCCTGCGAGCCAGGCGAAGATTCCTGTTGCAAGAATTGCCAGAAGTGCGGTTCCGAAATAGACCGTCTGGATGGAACTGACGAATTGATTCAGGCGGTCCCATTCTTTTTTTGCCGACAAATCCGAGACATATCTGCAAATCGTGGCACCGAAACCGCCGTAGATCATTCTGGAATAACCAGCGACAGCGTTAATAAACACCCATGCCCCGTACTGCAATTCTCCCACGGTCCCGAGGATGTACGGCATCATAAAGAAGCCGATCATCACGGTCACAAGATGGGCGAACCAGCCAGCAAGGATGTTCTTGCGGAGCGTCATGGGTTGTGAACCTTGTTAGGTTGTTGCTGGACGTTTCGCGTCCAGCAGCGAAGAAGGAAGAAACGTTGCGAGCCAATACCCAAGCCCTTTCAGCGTTGGGCTTTGCTTGAGAAGCTGACCGTAATACTTTCGAGCCAACGGAAGATTGCGAGTCCAAAATAATGCGAGGCCGTATTCTTCTAATAACGCGACTTTTTTGCTGCGCACCATCTCCGCTGACAGGTTGAGTTGATTGGCAATCACGTCGACGTTCAACAATTCCGCCTTAATGACGCGATCATATTGACTCGACAAGTTCCCCTCGGCAGGGGTGTAATGAATCAGTGACTTCTTCACGGTCACAATTTTGTCGCCTGAAGCCGCAATTCTTAGCCACAGGTTGTAATCTTCGATACACATCAGCGACCGGTCTTCGACGAAACCGCCAACGTGCTCAAAGGTTCTTTTGCTCAAAATGACTGTCGAAGTACCGATGTAGTTATGCGTCCATAATGTTTCGAAATCGAGGTCTTCTCCGGAAAACTTCGCTTCATCTTCAAACTCGAAACAGTAGACGAGGCCAACGCCTGTCTGGCAGTGAGGAAGCTGGCACTCAAGTTTCTCGGGCAACCAAGTGTCATCGGCGTCGAGGAGTGCAATCCAGTCAAATTGTGATTCTCGAATCCCATGGTTGCGAGCCGCAGCAGGTCCAGCGTTTGCTTGTGAAATCACTCGGACACGATCTCCATAGCGAGCGACAACTTCACACGTTGCATCGGAAGATCCATCGTCAACGACGATGATTTCACTCGGCGTGACTGTTTGCGCGAGGATGCTATCGAGTGTTTTTTCAATGGTCGCAGCAGCATTGTATGCTGGAACCACGACACTGACTTTTGGTAACGAGTTCATTTATTTTCCTATTACACTCACAACAATTCGATGACTTATCCAAAACGGGCAAACACACGGACGAAGAAATACGCGCCAACTAACAATCCGAAACTGCATGCAAACCAGGGTTGAATTGTTCGGCGATCAAGGATCAGCATTGGCTTCGGAATGGGGCGGTAGAACCCCACCAAATTTAAAAACGACGCGCAAATTCCGGCGACCATGTAAGTGGGCGGGACATAGCAGCGGGACAACGTACACATTCCCATGCACCAGCACGCGAGAATTGCAGCAACATACGGAAAGAGTCGTTGTAATTCCGGATGATAAATTCGAAACCTGTTTGTCTTCATAAGCAGAAAAGTGAATGCTGGAATAAAAAAGCATCCAAAGAAGAACGTTCCCCCAACCAAACCGAGTTCGACGAAAGCGTGAATATACGAGTTGTGCGCAACGTGAGTTGAGATCTCCTCGTACTGCCCTTCACCAACTCCAAAGATCAGGCGGCTGTTGCGAATCGCCATGAGGCCATCGCTCCAGATTTGAATACGCTGTTGACCGGTGCCGCTGGAAACATCGATATTTGCAGCCCGTCCCAATGCTAACGGGAGCGCAGCAACGCAGAGTCCTCCGATGGCAATCGCAACCTTGCCCCCGTATCGAGTTGAAAGCCAGGCGAAAAGAGCCACCAACGCTGCCAATAACCCTCCGCGAGAGTATGTGTAAAACATGGCAAGCCCCATCACCAGCAGCGGCAACACCCACAAATATCGAATACCTGGCAACTTCGGATCGGTCATGAAAAAGAGTGACATAATTGAAGTCGCGACGATCAATAGCGAGAGATCGTTCGGATCGTGAAAAATACCCAATCCACAAATCCTGAAAAACCACACTTCGTTTCCATAGCGGTCGTAGCCATCTCGATCCGGAATATGGCGGAGGATTGTTCGCTCGTGTGCCGGAAGTGCTCGCTCTAGCTCAAGCACACGCGGCAACTCCGGGTTGTGCAGCCACTCGGCATTAAAGCTTCGGTAGTCAACAATGCTATACGCAATCATGAACGTCGAACAAACTGCCGTCGACATTAGGAAATAACGCATCCGAGTCGGTGTCGTAATGACGGAAACGAGCACAAGGTAATACAGCAAGACTTTCAGCATCCCGATGAAAGCAGTATCGATTCCTGTAAAATTTCCAGTGGCGATCCGTGAAAGCACAACGCAAAGGGTCACACCAACGGCACACATGTTGACTGGTTGCTGGATCAGCGACTTCCAACGCAGTTGGTTATGGATTCCTTGAAAGGAAAAGAGCAGTGCCCCTGCAATAAAGACGAGATACACCTGTAGATTGCCCAGAGCCGGAAATAATTCCGACGGGCGAATGAACAGCATGGCGTTCGCCAAGAGAAATAGGATGTAGCCGATCAACGCGGGATGTCATCAACAGAACCTAATGCGTACGCGTTCCACAATGGAACGTCTCCGCTTTAACTATGAACCGAGTCCGGTGGTGCGGATTGGCGAAGCAGGCGAAGTTGACGAAAAACAGCGTGGGGAGATGCGACAACATCGGAAAACTTGATTCAGCCCTACAATCAAATTGTTCACCCCAAGTCCTCTAGTCGTTGAAATCGGAGTTTCAGCATCGTAGGGTCCACTATGTGGATCATTGAAAGTGTTAGTTTATGATTGGTCCGCACAGCGGACCCTACTTGCTGGAATCCTTCATTCCCGTTGGTTCGATTGAAGGCTCTAGAGAATCCGGTCGATTCATCAAGGTAGAGAACGTCTTTAACCATCACTATGGACTGTTTTTTTTGAACATGCCCTGGTCATTGGTTTAGGCGGAACCAACAATTTTGCTCATGGAAGAACGTGACGCTTTTTTCCTTGCGAGACGACGTTGAGATCGCTGAGAGCAATGTGTCAAAGACTTGGCTGTGGGCCGTGGTAAGTCTCATGTAAGGTGTCACTGACAATGTCAAAGACCATAAGTTCAAAACCGAAACCAAAACGTTCCTCTCAAGGGCCGTTTGTAATCTGGCATGGGATGACTCTGTCAGGAGTCTTTGAACTGCTCTCCAAGCGTCCTGGTCTGCATTGGAAACGCATTGGGTTTATTTTGATGCTTCCGATAATGGGCCTCTACAATTCGGTAATGTCGGCGATAGAAAACCTGTTTTATAGTCGTCGAGTGAAAGAGGTACGACTCGAACATCCGCCCATCTTCATCCTCGGATTTTGGCGAAGCGGGACAACACTGCTTCACAATTTGATGACCTCGGATCCACAATTTGCTTATCCCAATCTTTACCAAACGATGTTTCCGTCGCACTTCCTGTTAACAGAGAAGGTTGCGACGAAGTTGACGGCTTTCATCGTCCCCAAAAGCCGTCCAATGGATAACATGGCAGTCAGTTGGAGCGTGCCACAAGAAGATGAAGTCGCGCTTTGTATTACCACGCTCATTTCACCGTATTCAGTGCTGGCATTTCCTGGTGATACTGATGAATACAAACCATCACTGCACATCGAGTCCCTACCGGAAGCAAAGCAAAACCGCTGGAAAGCCGCCCTCGACCTCTTTGTTAGAAAGATTGCGGTACTCTCACCGAAGCAAATCGTCCTGAAATCACCTTCACATACGTATCGCGTAGAAACGCTTTTAAAGATGTACCCTGATGCCAAGTTCGTTTACATCTACCGTGACCCGTTCGCTGTCTTCAATTCTGCGTGCCACCTGAGGCGGACAATGATCGAAGAGAACACTCTTGGGAAAACGATCTTCAAGGATGTTGAGAACGATATCATTACAATCTACAAACAGGCATTCGATCAGTATCAATCTGATAAATCTCTGATTCCTGAAGGCCATCTTTGCGAAGTGAAATACGAAGATCTTGCCGCAGAGCCAGTCCAGGAAATGAACAAAATTTACGAGTCGTTGAATTTGGAAAACGTTGAAGGGATGCGTACGGCTGTCGAGCCACAAGTCGAGAAGCTGAAGAATTACAAGAAAAATCACTTTGAACCTGATCCACATTGGGCCAAGCAAGTCTTTGATCGCTGCCGCGATGCCTACGACCTCTTCGGGTATGCACCACCCCTCGCCGAATTGTCGGATGAAAAAACGACGACCGATTCATAATTTGATTGTTGGCTGGTCCAAACTTTCCTGAAGCAAACCACCATTCTTGCTGGCGTCGTCAGAGTCTGTTCAATACTCTGCAAGATTTACGAGGCATCCACTACGCGGGTGACTCGAATGTGGAGATCGCAAAAATGGCGAAGTGTCTGATTACTGGTGGTGCTGGCTTTATCGGTAGCCACCTGACAGAAAAGCTGCTCGGTGAAGGAAATGAAATTGTCGTCGTTGACAACTTCTCAACTGGCGAGAAGTCAAACCTTTCTCACATCGCAGACCATCCGAAACTGACTTTGGTCACCGGTTCGATTACCGACCAAACGCTGCTGACTGAAGTGGTTCGTGGAGTCGATACCATATATCACCTTGCCGCTGCAGTCGGTGTCAAACTCGTTGCAGAAGATCCGGTTCGTACCATTGAGACCAATATCTACCCCACCGAATGGCTACTTCGGCTGGCAGCACAGACCGGTTGCCGATTCTATCTGGCATCGACAAGCGAAGTGTATGGGAAAAACCCGAAAGAAAAATGGACAGAAGAAGAGGATCTGCATTTCGGTCCGACCTCAAAACCGCGTTGGGCCTACGGTTGTTCGAAAGCCATTGATGAATTCCTCGCCCTGGCATATCACCAAAAATATGATCTCCCAGTCGTAATCGGAAGGTTTTTCAACGTTGTCGGTCCACGGCAAGTTGGCAACTACGGAATGGTGGTCCCCAGATTTATCGATCAGGCACTCAGTGGTGGTCCCTTGGTCGTCTATGACGACGGTCAACAGGTCCGCTGCTTTGCGCATGTGAAAGAAATTGTCGATTGCATCGCCACCCTCACGAATACTGACGAAGCTGTCGGAGACATTTACAACATCGGCAGCGACCAATCGGTGTCAATCGAACAGCTTGCAAAAGAGGTCATCAAGCGAGTCGATCCTACCATTGAGATACAGTACGTCGCTTACAGCGACGCTTACGGCAACGATTTCGAAGACGTTCGCCGCCGCATCCCTGATGTCTCAAAGCTCGGCAAGATGATCGGAAAGAAACCAGGCATGCCCCTCGGTGAAATTCTGGACGACATCATCGCCTGGAAGAGAAGCGTGAAGGATTGAAGCCACCGGTTTCCTCACTGATCGAAAAGTGCGCACTGCCTCATAGGGTCCAGCACTCCTGAACACGAATCTCTACTCATGATCAGTCGAGCAGGTAACTACATGCGCAAGCGCTTCCTGGTCTTTACTGGAATTTCTAACTGAGAAATCCTTGCCACCTCAATGATTGCGGCAGGAAATGCCACTTGAGAATACGTCGAGGAAAACACCGCATCCTCAATCAAATGAAAGAGTTACAGCAGTTCTTTGTCTGCAAATTGCCGTCTCTGCAACTGCAAGGCAATGCTCTCAATGAAACGTAAGGAATCGTATTGACCCATTTTGAAGTAGCTCGTATTGTTTGCGACATCGAGAGCTTGATGAGTGGCTTTCGAAGGTCCGGCAAACGCTCATCGCCCCCGGGAATAGATTGACGTCCACAGCCCCCCTTGGACTCTCTGTTCTCGGGTTTTTTTGTTTTATGGCTTGTTTAATGCGGTTGATGAAGACGTCTGAGCTATTTTGCAGCGTATGTGCAACACCAGAACGGTCTCATTAATTCCCGATTCTCCAACACACGACTCACAAACAAACCGGCAGCCGTGAGACCACCGGAGTGAGAGAGTTAGGGGTTTGTCATCGTGCCTGACCGCGTTCATGCGGTTGTTTGGTTTCTTAAAGCGGGTCAACTGATCTGTTTCATGCAAGGCTGGGAAAGGCTTCGGGCTATGCAATTCGTCAATGGTATGAGCATCAACTGGCAATCTAAATACAATCGCAACCAAACTTGACTCGACTGCAACAACACGGAAAACGAAATTGGTAGATGGCCTCAGTCTCGTATTTTGCGAATTATTAAAATAGACTGATGCGAAGCGTTCTTCATCCCATGGGAGAGACAAATGGATCGTCGCGATTTTGCTAAACAGACACTTGGATCCTTACTGACCTTTTCCTTCTTGCAGACGATTCTCGAATCAACGGCTCTCGCGGAGTCCGTCAGACCGATCGCGGCAAAATGGCTCGCAGAAATCAATCAGATGAGTCTGGACCTCAAAGGGCAAAAGCTCAAACAACTCGATTGGCAGAGTCATGTTGAAGCGTTGTTTCAGCAAGTGGATCTCGCTGAATTCTTAACGTATGTCGACTTTGCGAAGTTGACGAAAGAGATTCGGTTCAGAGAGCAGGGAGAAAGTTCCTTCAAAGCATCGTTTCCTCTAGTCGAAGGGTTACCGACCGAACTGGTTTTCGGACACCAGATGTTTGCTCTGGGGAAAGGCCGCTCAGTCGTGCCGCACGGACATGAAAACATGGCGACCGCGTTCCTTGTTCTGCAAGGCGAGTTTGCCGGCAAACATTACGATCGTCTGGAGGATGACAAAAAATTTATGATCATCAAACCAACGATTGATCGCAAATTTCTGCCAGGCGAATATTCCACCGTTTCCGATCATCGTGATAACGTTCACTGGTTCAAAGCAACAGCCGGACCAGGTTTTATTTTTAACATTCACGTCCTCAATGTTGATCCGACGATCAAAAAATCAGGGCGAGTTTACGTCGATCCCGAGGGGGAAAAACTCTCTGGAGGTCGAATCAAAGCTGACAAGCTCCGTCCCGTCGACGCCTTCAAAAAGTTTGGGTAATTGATGATCTATTGTATTGCCATATCATCACGGCCTCGTAGCCTGACGACAATATTGACAACTCCCGTTTGTTCTTGTCACGGAATTCATCCCGTGTAATTTTGGATTCATCTTTCACTGGATGACCTTGCGGCTGAACAAATTGAAGCCTCTGTGAAGAAGCGGAAAAAGTGAAAGCCGGCCGTAGATCACACGAAAGATTTCATGTCCATATCTGATTCTGATGGCGACGACCGTTCACTCGCAGACGAATGGCAAGATGACAAACGTCACCGGCTGTTAGCACACATCGGTCCTGACTTACTCTCCGGAACACGGAGCGGTCAGAGATATTTTGCATTGGTGATGGATCAACCGATAGCCATGTTCGCAATGTACATCATTGGAATCAACGCTCCGATTTCAAATCCGGTACTTCATGGGCTGTTCTTCTATTTTGTTTATCTGGCCTATTTCAGTGTGACGGAAGCGATTTTCGGGCGAACATTTGGGAAATGGTATTTTGGTTTGAAGGTTGTCACGTCTTCAGGGAATAGAATCGGTTGGAGGCAATCCATAGTCCGCGCTTTAATGATGTCGATCGAAAACAACCCGATCCTACTGGGTGGGCTTCCGGCAGCTCTGTTTGTCTGGTTTTCGCGAAGAAGGCAACGAATTGGTGACATGCTCGCTGAAACAGTCGTCGTCCAAGTATAATTGCGGCAATGTATTCTTACGGGTAAAAGACGTCCATTCATTATCGTCGGCCACTTGGGTAGCCCGCAGCGAAGCAGCGTAAGAAGTGAAACCTCACATCATCGTCGAACCTCTTCACGGTCACTGGTCAGCCTGGTGGTCTGGCACTCCACAGATTGCCGCGGGCGGTTCGTCGCCTGGTGAATCAGTGGATAGGTTACACGAACTGACGCCAGAAGTTGTTTCCAGACGTTTGGAAAACTCGTCAAGTTCGTCTCCGTAGTCAGTTGGACTTGAATAACGTGAGGTGAATCAGAGGCTTTTTCTCCTATGTACTTGTCAATTCTTGAATTCTGATGCAGAATGAAACATTGTTTGGCGTTATTGTGATGCCTCTTTGTAAATTTCCCGCTCTTTCCGACACCATGTCGGCTAGAGCGCCGTTGATCGGGCGTCCTTGCCCGATCTACGTTTGCGGCTGGACGCCGCCTTTGAGTGGATCTGTGCGGTGTATCGCCGCATGATTTTCCGACATGAGTCGTGGTGACTTTCTGAGTTCGG
>JAJDEL010000509.1 GCA_029259835.1 Planctomicrobium sp.
GGCTTCTTGACCGATCTGCGCTTTCACGATCTGCGGCACACGGCCGCCACCAACTTCCGCCGGGCCGGGATCGACGTCATCACGCTCAAGAAGATCCTCGGCCACAAGACGTGGCAGATGATGGAGCGATACCCGGGAGGCCTACAGCTCAATACCAAGGCTTCTAGATATTTGGGGCCGGAGTGGAACGCACGAACCGTCTCAGATAGTTCACGTAAGAATTCCATTACGGTTGACCAATTACTCCGGCACCGGTCCGGAATTTTCCATTACGGTTCGCCAGGAATTTCGAGATCAAACTGGAAATCAGCGTACTCTCGTGTCCGAGCAATTCGCCGTCCAGAGTGGAATTCGATTGCAAGCCTACAGTATTACAAAGACATCAGACTTGCCAATGCCCCAGGCAGTGTTCATCGCTATTCCACGTTTGGAACATCTGTGTTAGGAAGTGTTCTTGACTCTGCTGCAAAGCAGATGAAAGGAAAGGAGAGTGGATATTACGATTGGGTCCAAAAGGAAATTGTTCCCAAAGCTGGAATGAGCCGACTCACTGTTAATCCAGACTACCGTTATTTACTCCCCGGAGGAGGTTGGCAGTCAAATATTGGAACAAAGTCTCTGTTCATGATCGCCTTGATGAATGACAAACTCGTGCCGTTGGAAAAAATGATTACTCCAAATCCGGCTCTTAATGGTGGTTACGGGCGTGGTGCAAATGTCTGGAAGCGAGGTGCAGAAACATGGGCTGGGCATACCGGAAGCCAGACAGAAGTCCGTTCTGCACTTGCTATTAGAATGCAAGTTCCAACACCAGACCCGAATCTTCCCTCTCAACGTCAAGCGACACCTATCGTGCATCCAGAGAAATTTGGTGTCGTCGTCCTGATGTCGCGTCGTAACAACAGTAGCGTCGACCCTCGAAGCGTTGTTAGCACAATTTTTAACGCGACACATTAAACGAGAGAGGCATTAGAATTCTCAGTCAAAACAGTGTGAATTGAGAGAGATTTAACTTCGCTGGACCTTTGTCACGCGAAATGTAAGCCCCCCTCTCCACCAAGGCATTAAACTCATGGTGATCACCTCCTGGCTTGAGGTGAGAGTGAATTCAATCCATGACACACCTGCGATCATTCTGGCTTTGAAAGGATTGCCTGGATCATCCAGTCGCCTTTGAAGCTGACTTCTTTCGATTCCCCACCTGGGACGCCGATTTTTGATCGTTTTCCGTCAGTACTTGAATCGTAGCTGACAAAAACGCCCTTCGTCCTCTGAGCATTGAACTCCACAATGACCCAGAATTTCTCAGGGACAGTCAAGGCTTCTTCAAACGGAATCGTTGTCCATCGACTTTCTCCCCGTTTGAACTTTGAATACGGAACAAATTCGGTATGAACAATTTCTGTTCCATCTTCAGAGACGACTGAAATCTCAACATTTTCATCAGGTGCTTTTGAGTATCCGTACCGAGAACAATGGATCCGTACGCTTCGAAGTTTTTGCGTCGTATTCGGCAGGGTGAATTGTATCATTTCACCTGTTCCGGCAATGCTCTTCCGACCGTCAGGCTTCCCATCGTCGTATTTGAGTATGAGTTGCGGTTTCTTACTTTTCGCAGCCTCATTTTTTTTTGTTTCCCCAGGTCCACCAAGAGCGACGGCGCTCTCAAATTCTATCGATGAAGCTTCAACGGTGGTGTTCAGGTCGGGGAGAATTTCAAAGTCAGAGGATTGATACAAAACAGGTCGAGATTCAGGTTCGAGAACTTGGCTCCCTGCGATTCCTGCGTGTGCAAACCATCCCACTACTGCTGTCGAGACAAGCAGAGTGCAAGCACCGAGAATTTTTCCTTTTGTTAACATCACGAGTTCCTTTGCTGCAATATGAACGGCTTCGGGTGAACATGCACCGGGATACGGAATCCCCTGCAACGCTGCCATGCCTCCTTGAACGGATGCCGCCACCAACCGCGGCTGCACTGCTGCATTCGCAACCGATTGCCACATGGTCAAGCTGGCAATCACGACTGAAAGTTCGACACCTCGGCGAGTCAGTCTCAATCGAAGTTCTCTCTTTCCTCGATCCAACCGTCCGCGGATGGCACCGACTGTCGTTCCCAAAGCTTCTGCCGTTTCCTCGCAGGTTTTTCCTTCGAGGAAATGTAGCACCAAGGGGGCACGATAGTTTTCAGGCAAATTCTGAAGTTCCTCATCCAGCAGTTGGTGCTGAAATTGCTCGTTGATTTCGTCGAACAAGGCATCCTTGTCGACGAGTCGCAGAGGGTCTTTCAGTGAAACTTCTCGCTGACGTCTCTGGAGGCTGTTTTTTGAAACTCTCATCGCTGTTCCATGTAACCAGGCACCGACCGATTCCGGCGATCGAATCTTTCGCGCATCGCGTGCCAGCACCATAAACGTTGCTTGAAACGCATCTTCTGCAGCGTGTCGATCTCGTAAGGTCCGAAGAACGATTCCAAGCACCATTGGTCCAAAACGAGAAACGAGGAGAGCAAATGCTGCTTCCTCACGTCGCTGAAGAAACCTCCGCAGTAAATCTCCATCACTCACGACAGCTAATGCTGCATCGTCAACGGAATCTGAGGACTCCACGGATTCCGTTTCCTCGACAAGTTCAGATAATGTTAGGGATGAATTCAGCATGGCAATTACTATTAGTGTGAGAATTCAAGAATACGGCGCGCAGTAATTGCTCGAA
>JAJDEL010000510.1 GCA_029259835.1 Planctomicrobium sp.
CAACAATATCCAGACCTGTACTGGCCCCTTCCAGAATGGAAGAAATTTGAGTTCCGGCTGTATCGTGTGTGTGAAAATGGATCGGAATTCCGACCTCTTCCTTGAGAGCCTTAATCAGTTTCGACGCGGCATACGGTTTGCAAAGTCCCGCCATATCCTTGAGGGCAATCAAGTGCGCCCCCATTCTTTCGAGTTCTTTCGCCATGTTGACGTAATACTTCATGTCGTATTTCGTCAGTTTGGGATTGAGGACGTCTCCGCTGTAGCAGAACGTCGCTTCGCACAGAACGTCTGTTTCCAGAACCGCGTCCATGGCAACTTTCATGTTCTCCAAAGAGTTGAGCGCATCGAAAACGCGGAAGACATCAATCCCGGCATCTGCTGCCTCTTTAACGAATGCTTGAACGACGTTGTCTGGATAATTCGTGTATCCCACTGCATTGGATGCACGCAGGAGCATCTGAAAGAGAATGTTTGGAACACGCTCTCGCATTTGTTCAAGCCGTCCCCAGGGAGACTCGTGTAAGAATCGCATCGCGACATCAAACGTCGCTCCACCCCACATTTCGAGAGAGAAGAGATTCGGACAATAATGCGCATACGCATCGGCAATCTGCAAAAGGTCGTACGTGCGGAATCGAGTTGCAAACAACGATTGATGTGCATCTCGAAAGGTTGTGTCTGTGAGCAATAGTGGTTTTTGTTCGGTGATCCATTTGCAAAAATCAGTCGGGCCCATCTGTTGAAGTTTTTGTCGCATTCCGTCGGGAATCGGTTTGCCAACCGGAACTTTCGGAAGTGGAGCAGGGAGACGACGTGTAGCGACCGGGCGACCAGTGACAAGGGAATTGCCATTTACGATGACATCGGCAATGTAAGTAAGAAGTTTCGTCGCGCGATCCTGACGTTTCGGCATGACGAAGAGTTCGGGAGTCTCATCGATAAAACGTGTCGAACATGTGCCTTCAAGAAAAGTTGGATTCTGAATGAGTTGAATTAGAAACGGAATGTTCGTCGTGACACCACGGACACGGAATTCGCTCAGACACCGTCGCATACGAGCCGCGGCGTCAACGAAACGCTTTCCCCGAGCTGTGACTTTCACCAACATCGAATCGTAATAGGGATTGACGACGGCTCCCGAGAACGCGCTCCCTGCGTCCAATCTAATTCCCATACCGGCACCAGACCGGTAATGCGTCACATGACCATAGTCAGGGAGGAAATTGTTCGCTGGATTTTCAGTCGTAATTCGACACTGAACAGCAAACCCTGTGACCGTGACCGCTTCTTGTGAATCAAGACCGATGTCTGGGTCTCCAAGTTTGGCTCCAGAGGCAACGAGAATTTGGGATTTCACAATATCCGTCCCAGTCACCTCTTCAGTGACTGTATGTTCGACTTGAATCCGTGGGTTCACTTCGATGAAGAAGAATTCATTGGTTTCGCGGTCAAGGAGAAACTCAACCGTTCCCGCATTTCGATAACTGACCTGCTTACCGATTTTAATCGCGGCGTCACAGATCGCTTTTCGGACGTCGGCGTCAAGATTCGGAGCAGGGGCGATTTCAACAACTTTCTGATGCCGCCGCTGAACTGAGCAATCACGTTCGTAGAGATGAACGAGACTCCCATGCGAGTCACCAAGGAGTTGAACTTCAATATGACTGGCGTGTCCGATATATCGCTCAATGAAAACATCTGCACAGCCAAACGCCGTGAGTGCTTCCCGCTGTGCCTGCTCGATAGAGTCGCGGAAATCCGCAGGATCACGAACAACTCGCATTCCACGCCCACCACCACCCATGGCAGCTTTCAGGATGATTGGGTAGCCGATCTCTTTTGCAAGTTTTTCTCCTTGGTCGGCGTCGGAGACAACATCTTCAGTCCCAGGCAATATTGGTACGCTTGCTTGTTGCGCAAGCTGACGCGCGGAAACTTTGTCGCCTAGTTTTTCCAGAGTGTCAACTGTTGGTCCAACGAATATGATTCCCGCTTTTTCACATGCTTTGGCAAAATCAGCATTTTCGGAAAGGAAGCCATAGCCTGGATGGATGGCATCCACGTCGTGCTCTTTCGCCATCGCAATAATTGCCGGGATATCGAGATAGGCCCGAATCGGTTCCCCTTCACTGCCTATTTTGTATGCCTCGTCCGCCTTGAAGCGATGCAGCGAAAAACGGTCTTCGTGTGTGTAAATCGCAACTGTTCGGATGCCGATTTCATTCGCAGTCCGGAAGACACGAATCGCAATTTCGCTGCGATTCGCGACCATCAGTTTATTAATTTTTCTCATAGCGAGCGTTTCCTCTGGGTCTCTCTTCTGACTTCAACGTCGAAGACACAGAGTAGTGAGATTCACGTCCACATTTCCAGACACCACTGCGAGTTTCTCTCGGATCGAATGATCCTCATGTGAACTCTGTCGATTACGTAGATTCCTTGACGTTTTCCTCATAATCGAGAAATTATTATCTGAGAATTCTCAGCTTGAACATCAAATTTACAGGAGTGATCAATATATCTCTGTACCAGTGAATACTTGCAGTTTGAATTTTTTTACCAGATGGCTGACCTATGGGACAGACAACTAAATAAATTGCTTCCGAGGCCTGAAAATCACAAACTCTCCCCTGACTCATGGCAACATGCTGCCTATGATAAGTGCGAGAACTTTTTGACTTCATTTTGATGCCTTCCATGACTGAGAATACACACCAGGAAACGGTGATTCAAAACGCCTTACTCACTCCCACACGGAGTCCGTCTTCTTCGAGATCAGCATGGAAACGAGCTGTCGAGTTCGTGGAGGGTTCGGGACCAGAGTTTTCGAAAGAGGTGAATCTCGTTCTCAGCCAGCGACTGAGGATGGCTTCGATCATTCTCTTCTGTGCTTACGGAGCGTTCTTTCTCAAAAATGTTTTGACTGGTTACAGGCCATTCGGTGATCATAATTCGCTTGTTCATGCCGTGCATCTCTCCACACATTTTCTGGCGATGTTTGTCAGCGGCACCGTCGGGTGGCGGATGTGCACAAACTGTTCGCACGTCAATCGTCACTTACGCCTTGCGGAGTTGATGGTCTTTGGAACGTCTGCTCTGATGTTTCTGACGGTCACATTGGGGATTGTGCTAAACACCGCAAACCAAGGGTTTCTGTATCCGGTTGAAACACCTTGGGTCATCTTAATGTTTACCTATGCTCTGCTTATTCCAAATTCATGGCAGCGCGCATTGGCAATCATGACTCCAATGGCGTTGGCCCCAGTATTGGTGATGGCCTTTGCTGCCGCATTCAATCCGAGTATTAAAGAGGTAATGTTCAATTCTCCGTACCGAGGTGTACTACTCCAAACGGGGATGGCATCAACTCTGGCGCTACTGATTGCGACCTGGGGAGTTCGAACTGTACGCTCCCTTCGAACTGCGGCGTTCGAAGCGCGTCAAATGGGAAATTATCATCTCAAGAGGCTTTTAGGGCGTGGAGGCATGGGTGAAGTTCATCTGGCAGAACACACACTCCTCAAGCGACCGTGCGCAATCAAACTCATTCGCCCAGAGATGGCAGGTAATCCTGAAACCCTGAAACGATTCGAACGAGAAGTTCGCTCAACTGCACAGTTGACTCATTGGAATACCATCGAAATCTATGATTACGGAATGGCAGCGGACGGTACGTTCTACTATGTGATGGAATATCTCCCAGGATTGAATCTAGATCAGATTGTTGAGCAACACGGTCCAATGCCAGTGAGTCGTACGATTCACCTATTGAAGCAAGCGTGCGATGCACTCGGAGAGGCACACGAAAAAGGACTCGTGCACCGCGACATAAAACCTGCCAACATTTTTGCTGCCAAACGAGGCGGAACTTACGATGTTGTCAAGCTGCTTGATTTCGGCTTGGTACGCTCGAACGATGACGAAGTCGATGCCAGGCTAACGCAAGAAGGAAAAATTACAGGATCACCGTTGTACATGTCACCAGAACAGGCAAGTGGCGACCTTGCCGACGCTCGCAGTGATATTTACGCCTTGGGATGTGTCGCCTACTACCTGCTGACGGGGCGACCTCCCTTTCTGGAAACGAAACCGGTCAAACTTATCCTGGCGCATGTGCAAGCTCCGGTACCGAATCTGAGGTCTATTAAGGACGACATTTCTGAAGAAATTGAAAAGACCGTGATGAAGTGCCTGGAGAAAGACCCACAAGATCGATTTCAATCAGTCGATGAATTGCGTGCGGCACTTGTTGCTACGAAGGAAAACGGTCTGTGGAAGCGGAAAGATGCAACTCAATGGTGGGAATGTCACGGCTGTCCGAAGAAACGCATGTTGGACGAGTGTATTCTCGAAGGTCAAGAGTTGCCAACAGACGAAGAATTTGAATCGTCGGCCTACGAGAAAACAGGCGTGCTGATCGATGCTTGACTCTGTCCCTGAGAGGTGATTTTACTGAGGAGCCTGCTGCGATTCAGTCTCTCCGGAAAATTCGACCTCATCTCCGAGTTCCTCACGTATCGCAATGAACTCAGATTCCTTTCGGAGGAAGGCTTCAACGATTCGAGAGTCGAACATCGTACCTGATCCTTCAAGGATAATTTTCTTTGCCAGAGAGTGATCGTAGGCTTTTTTGTAGACGCGTTTGCTTGTCAGTGCGTCGTACACATCTGCAATACTCGTAATGCGACCACACAACGGAATCTCCTCACCTACAACTCCATGCGGATATCCAGACCCGTCGTATCTCTCATGGTGAGAAATCGCGATGTCCTTTGCCATTTGAAGAAAACCAGCTTTGGGGTTGTGTTGAGCAACTTCTTCGAGAGTTTTCGCACCCAGCGTCGTATGCGTTTTCATGACTTCAAACTCAGCCACTGTCAGTGGGCCATCTTTCAGCAGAATCGAATCTGGGATTGCGACTTTACCGATATCGTGAAGAGGTGTTGTCAGGTAAATCAGATTGACATATTCGCCATCAATGATGTGGGAAAAGTCGTCGGTCGTTGACAACTCCTCAGCAAGAATTCGAGCGTACTCGCGCATGCGCTCGAGGTGAGCACCGGTTTCCCTGTCACGTGATTCCGCCAGTTTTGCAAGGGCGAAGATCATCAGTTCTCGGCTTTCAAGATTCAGAACACGCTCTCCAACGCGGACACGAACTAAAAGCTCCGTTGGATTGAATGGCTTCGTCAGGAAATCATCGGCGCCTGCTTCTAAACCACAGACAACATTATCGATTCCACCGTAAGAAGTTAACAGTATGACATAGATATAGCCTCCGGAACGGCGACGACGGATCGATTCACAAAGCTCCAGACCAGTCATGCCTGGCATCTGCCAATCTGAAATGACAAGTTTGAACTGCCCAGTCCGAATGAGTTCATACGCATCCAGCCCGTTGTTAACGACCGTTGTCTGGTAGCCATGTTTCCTCAACGCGTGAGCGATCACGTCTGCTGTAATTGTGTCGTCATCTGCAACAAGAACTTGCACGGTTTTGAATCCAGTATTTATTCAGGTCGGGATAGTCGCTAGCCCGTCAAACTTTTAATGATGTTCAACAGTCATCGCTGGTGTCCCCTGAGTAATAGGAGACGTCGAAATGTTGCACGAAAGCTCTGCTATTAGAAGGGCTGATTCTTTATTGTGTTGAGCATAGGCCATCTCACAAATGCGTTCGGCAAGAGAACTTATCTCGCCTGCGCACATCGTTCCTGCTTCTCCCTTGAGACGATGCGCGATGTTTCGCACCTCGACCATATTGTTTTGGTTTGTCGCCATCACCAGTTCGTCAACAAGTTGAGGAAGCGATGCTTGAAACCGAATGATCAGTTTTTCCACAAGCTCATCATTCCCAAAGCATTTCTGCGTGAGTTGTTCCAGGTCGATATGAAATTTAGACATGAGATTTTCTTCTGCTCATACTGCTGCATTCATGTTGCTGGCTGATTGCCTACCGAATAGGGACATCTGAAAAATGTCCACACTGAAGCGTAGCTCGAACCCTGAAGTCAATTTTTAGATTGAGTATGCTCTGAATGATTTTGAAGCCAAAATTTCAGATTATCTGAATTAACACAATTACGCCGGCACGAGAGTACACAAGACCAGTCATTTCCTACCCTCCTGTTCAGGCGGTCGCATTCCATGCACGTCCCGCAGTGAGTGCCGAAAAAATCGGCATAATCGGTATTATCGTTGCAACCCATGCATCACATAGTGGACAAGGAGTCTGGCATAGAGAAAGCGTGGTGAAGGTCTGCCGTTGTATCCGAATTGACCGATATCGTCTGAATTTTCCAATTCTGCGGATCATTTTTTAGGTGGGCACACATTCAAGGAGTTTAAAGCATGAGACGTCACTACTTTCTTACGGTGACTCTGCTGTCGCTTACGCTCGCAAGCCATGCGAATGCGGATGGTCTTTTTCTGAACGGAGTTTCACCAAGATCCATTGGGCGTGGAGGAACGAACATCGCGCATAGTGATAATGGCGCCATCATCTTTGACAACCCCGCTGCGATGACGAATATCGAAGGCCATTGGCTCAAGGAAGTGGCAGTCGACGTTCTCATTACTGATTTTGAATATAATGATGCAGAAACTCCGAGAACTGCGAGCAGCTCGATTGGAACTCCCCTACCCCAATTTTCAATCATTCGAAAAAGCGATGATGGTCATTGGGCCTACGGCTTAGGAGTCTTCACTCCTGCTGGGTTTTCAGCATCTTACGCGATGACCGGACTTCTCGGTCCTCAAAGCTACGACTCCTTTGGTTCGTTAACTAAGGTTCTCCCGAGTATTGCTTACGCTCCGAATGATCGCCTGAGCGTCGGCGGAAGTATTGGTGTTGGAATCAGCCACGTTGAATTTGAAACTCCCTACTTCCTTCAAAGTCCTGGACCATTGCAAGGGGCTCCAACTCTCCTGGACCTCCAAGGGACAGGAGCGGCATTGATCTGGTCAGCTGGAATGCAATATCAAGTCGACAATTCTACGACGATTGGTTTGACATATCAGAGTGAAAGCGATTTCAAGCTCGATGGTCCAGCAAGTGTTAATGTTTTACTTCCACAAGTCGGTGCAAGTCGCTACGACGCCGACACGAAAATTACATGGCCCCGGTCACTCGGTTTTGGTGTTAAACGTCAAGTCAGTGATCGGAGTACATTCTCTGCGGACATCATCTGGTTCGATTGGTCTGATGCATTCAAGAATATCACGGTTGCACTCAACGGACCAACGACGATGGGCTTTCCTCCTGTTAGAGAAACAGTTCCACTGAATTGGAGCGATACAGTCTCCGTTCGACTGGGGCACGAAATTGACCTTGGAGATTCGCGAACGATCCGCTTCGGTTATGTCTACCACCGCAACCCAATTCCACGTTCAACCCTCACTCCACTGATCCAGGCGATCACGGAACACGGACTTTCAACCGGCTATGGATTCAAAGTCTTCGATGTAGAGATTGATTTCGCCTACATGCTGACGATCGGAAAAGACGTCAATGTGACGAACAGTCAATTCATTGGTGGCGACTTTAATAACGCTCGCCACGGTGCAGTGACTCATGCCGCTACGATTGGGGCGATCAAACGCTACTAAAGAAAAAAAGTTGAGAGAGGTAGTTAAACACAATCACAGCCGCGGGGAAGCTGAATTCCTCGCGGCTGTGGTACATTCGGAGAGACTGTTGGTAGCAGTTAGTCCACTTGCTGTGAATCCTTTTCTTCAGACAGGCGACTCCCTTCACCCTCTGACGTAAAATGTGGACCGCTCAATTCGTGCTCTCTGTCGGTTCGAACGTCCTCTGCGATTTCAATCCTGTTTACAAAATTCATGATGATGTTCGTTTCATCCCGGAACATTTCCATTTTCTCTACGTCGTAACCAGCCTGGGCAAACAAGTTCCGGCAGTCCTCCTCTGTACGTTGATAAAAATGCCAATCCACGTGCCACTGATATTCGGAGGCGACATACTCTCGGCAATCTTTAAAGGCGACATAAACAATGCCGCCATCGGCAACCGATTCTCGCCAACCCTCCAAAATCCGGACCATAAATCGATCCGGTATGTAGTCGCAAAGCCCAACACTGTAGACGATATCTGACACTCCAAAGTTCGCAACGTTCTTTTTTGCTGAGCTGGTTTTCAGGGCGTTGTAACAGACGCAATTCAGGTCAACAGACTCTCTTGATTCTGCATCAAAGTGGTCGCGCAGATATTGCAGAGCATCTTCATCGGTATCGAGACAAGTGAGCGAGATGCGGTGGTTCAAATCTTGAATCCCGGACGAAAACTCCTGTCCTGGACCCGATGCAATATTGAGGACTCGAACATCACTCTCACGCTGGTTGATTTCCTGAATGATGAAGTGCTTAACATTTGCAATACGAGTAACGACTGCTTTGGCAAGATCGCTCTGTAGGAAGTACCTATCCAAGAGACCACCAAACCCCTCTGACTTCACACGCCCTTCATAAATTGCAGAGAGCATCATGTAGTCACCGGGATATCCACGTGGCTTTGCCTTTGCGTGAGACATAAACCAGCTCTGCTCAAACCAGTGAGCAATTTCAGAACGAAATCTGGTCTGAACTTCTGCAAGCAGCCTGGAATTTTGTGACAGTTTCTCTTCAAACTTTGCACAATCAAGCCTTGATCGATGAATTGCCCCGATCAAATCATCCAAGAGTCGGTCGTCATTCACTTCGCCATTTGTAACAGCATGTTCGATTTCCCGTAATTCACGTTTGAAATTTTCAACATTGTTGTCGAAAAATATTTCAACATCAAACTGTACATCGTCTTGCACTGCAGACATGGTTCAACACCTTGAGATAAAATTGGAAATGAAATGGCTTGAACCCGCATTGCCCCATCGTTGCTACGGTTGTAACGAAGGGCAAGGATAATCAACAATTTCTGAGTAATTCTAAAGAAACAATTGTGCCAGCATGTCGGATTTCGGCATCAGTAAAACAATTCCGGTTCGGTAATTTAATCCATCACGGAGCTTTTTTCGCCCCGTCTCCTCGAACAGGAGCTAGAAATAGGGAGGAAAACCCGCAATTTCAGTGGATGGAATTCGCACGCTTGATACTGATGCAGTGAGGCAACGCGTATTTGAGTGCAATTCCACACGATGCAATGACCGATCGCAATACCGTATCTGAAACTGGCAGCAAAAATCGGAACAAACTCCGATCAGGGCTATGCATTGCGGAACAGTATCAACTCGTTCAAGAAGTTGATGATCCATTTGGGTGCGAATGCTGGCTAGGACTTGACACTCAAAGTGAAGATTTCATCCATGCCAGATTCTTGTGTTCCATTGAAAGTCCGCTATTTTCTCGCATTCAAAATGAATTGAACTCGCTTCTCAACTCGGGTGGAACTGAGGTTTTCCCCATTCTGGCAACGGCGGAGGTGGAAGATGACTTCTGCGTGATCGCTCGCGTTCCGGAAGGTCACCGGCTGAGACAAGAACTTGAAGACGATCCATTTTCAATTCATGATTGCCTGATTCTCTACCGGAAACTGTTGATTCTTGTCGACCAACTGCATTCGAATAACGTGCTGCATCGCGCGATCAACCCAGATTCCATTTATGTTCAAAAAAACGACAATGCACGGGAATACGAACTGCTCTGGTCGGGAATTTCAATCGTCGACCATCCATCGCATCAGGCATCGAACGACCTGTTACAGTATGCCAGTTATATCTCGCCAGAACAAAGCGGCCTTGTCTCCAATAGCGATTCTCCGGCCTCGGACATTTATTCGATCGCAACAGTCATCTACGAAGTTCTAGCTGGTAAGCGTCTGTTCGAAGCGACGAGCCTCAACGAATTTCTATTCAAACAATCAACAGAATCGGTCCTAACATTACGCACACTTGGCATCCAGGTTCCCCAGGCTCTGGATGAAATTCTGCAGCGTTCCCTACAGCTTTCGACCGAACACCGATACCAAACCGCATCGGCTGTTCTTGACGATGTGACTGAGCTACTCGGCGCTTATGAATCTGGTGAGTTTGACCCATCGATCATTCTCGGAACTTCTGACCTCCGACCGACTCTAAGCCCGCCAGCATTTGTCGCACGCCCACTTGAACTCCAACGGCTCAACTTTCATCTCGAACAGGCAGCGAAAGGGAAAGCAGGAGTCGTGACGCTCTCAGGCGAATCAGGATTGGGAAAGTCACGTCTGTTGACCGAGTTTTCCCTTCATGCGAGATCACGAAACGACAGTGTTTATCATGGATCTACGACGGCAGATATTGTTGCCCCGTTTCAGATCTTCGAAGAGCTTGCAAAGCAATTCCTGGCTCAGGGAGAGGACGAGCACGACCTTCAGAAGCGGTTGAAATCACTCAGCCGGGAAGATCGACAAGCCATCGTCCATGCACTCCCGATTTTGAACGAATTATTGCTTCAAGACGAAGAGGAGAATTCCGGCGTAATCGGAGAAGCACAAACACTCACGGCCCTGTGCCGACTCTTAGAAACATTGGGGACTGCCGAAACTCCTGCTCTTGTGATCCTCGATGATTGCCAATGGGATGCAGATTTTGTGGGTCGGCTGTTGAAACGGTGGTTACTTTTCAAGACGCAGAATCCTAAACATCCCAGACACGTTGTTCTGGTCGCTTCATTCCGATCAGAAGAAGTCGCGAAGACCCATCCTCTGAGACAAATGCATCGGGTCGAGAACATTGAACTTCAGCCGTTAGACGACGACTGTGTGCAATTGATGGCGCAGTCAATGGCAGGACCGTTACCGTTACGGGCATTGAATCTTATCAAGGATCTCTCGGCAGGCAGCCCGTTTATGGTTGTCGCTCTGGTTCACGGTCTTGTCGAAACGAAGGCGATTCTCTTTTCACAAAATGGATGGGAAATCGACGATTCTGCCTTCGATCAGGTCAAATCATCTTCTCAATCCGCTGACATTCTTGCGAAACGTCTGGATTTACTTTCTCCGAACACAAGGATCTTTCTCGAAGCCGGAGCCGTACTCGGAACTGAATTTGACGAAGAGATTGCTGCCGTTCTATCATCCCTGACGGATTCTGAAATTGCAAATTCTGTTCAAGATGCCAAAGACCGCCAATTGCTGTGGCGTCATCAATCGACACATGAATATCGATTCTTGCACGACAAAATTCGTGAAGAACTTCTCGCACGAATGCCGACTCAGCGGAGGCACAAACTCCACAAGCAGGTTGCAAGTCATCTGGAGCGAACTTTCCCCAAACGAATCGCCGAAATTGCTTATCATTACGACGCCGCTGATGAGAATGAATCCGCTGTCAAGTTTGCTTTGATTGCCGCTGAATCAGCCAGAAAACAACACGCGCTCAATCTGGCCGAACAGCAACTTCGGATTGCTCTGAAGTCGCCAGTAGATTTTGATTCAGACTCTCACTTCAAAATTATCGAAGGCTTAGGCGATGTCCTGATGTTACAAGGACGCTATGGAGAAGCGGAGGATGTATTTCACCAAGCAAATAGTTTCGCGACTAACGAAATCGCACGTTCAGAACTTCAGGGAAAATATGGTGAACTCTGTGTGAAGCGCGGAGACATGGAAACTGCAGCTCTGAAATTTCAAGAAGCACTGCTCGCTCTGAACCAAAGTGTACCTGCTTCGAAACTCCAACTTGTGCAGCAGCTTGGCAAAGAAATCTTCCGGCAAGTGTTTCATACTGTATTGCCCAGGTTGTTTGTTCAACGAAGTCTCAAGACTTCTGGCAAAGAAAAAAAAATTGAACTTCGACTCTACAGCGGTCTTTCTCATGCAAGTTGGTACTGTAAAAGTCTCCCGATGGCGATGTGGGCGCACTTGCGGGGCATGAACGAAGGGGAACGATACCCACCAACTCTCGAACTTGCTCAAGCATATTCTGATCATGCACCGGCAATGATTCTCGTCCCATTTTTCTCTCGCGCTTACAAGTATGTTGAGCGTTCTTTTGAAATCCGCAAACAACTTAATGATGATTGGGGACAAGGACAATCACTTCATTTTCATGGAATTGTCCATTACGCGAATTGTGAATATGAAAAGTG
>JAJDEL010000052.1 GCA_029259835.1 Planctomicrobium sp.
ATGGCCATGAACAAAGTCATGCTGTGGGGCGTGACCGTGATGGCTGTCGTTTTCCTTATGTTTCCAATCTACGTAGGAGCGTTTCTGGGTGGTGACGGGAAGACCGTGACAGACAACATGAATCGGGCCGTCATCAAAGTGGAAGGCATGACGTGCGAGGGCTGCTCGGCCATTGTTGCCAAGGCAATTCGGACAGCACCAGGTGTGCTGGCAGTCAATGTCAGCTATGAAAAAGGTGAAGCAATCGTGGGAACTGAAATTTGCTGCCCTGTCCCGAAAGATGAGATTCTCGCTGCTCTCGAAAAGTCGGGTTACAAAGGTGAGTATGTGTCCGCGGCAGAACGTACGCCTGTCGCTGCCAGTGAGTCGCCTGACTGCTGTGTTCCAGGACAGGATCAGACAACACCGCTTTCGACCGGGGATGATTCCATTGTCCAGACGGTTTTTGAGATCGAAGGAATGACTTGTGAAGGCTGTGCCGCTGGTGTTTCGAATTCCATTAAAAGCGTTCCTGGCATCACTGGTGTCAACGTCGATTTCAAGTCAGGGAAGGCAATCGTGGAGAATCACTCGTGCTGTCAGCTTCCTAGAGCTGATGTCCTGTCAGCGCTCAAGAAAGCTGGTTTCGATGGCAAGGTCGTGGAGGACAGTGCCGTAGAGGACGGCGGGCAAGTGTCTCCAATCATTGATGCAGCGGTACAGCCAAAGAGCGAGTGACAAAAGTTGCTAAGGCTTCGAGTCGCACCGTGTCGGTTGCGATTTGATACGAGTCAGGGAGTCTCAATTGCAAGTCGAAGTTGAGGATGGAATGTTTCAAGAATCAACAATCGCAGGAACGTTTGCATGTTACGAACAAAAGTGATTTCCAGTGGTGCAGCCCTCGCCAGTATCGTATCACCGAAGCTGCGTTCACTGACCATCGCGGTCTAAATCGAACGTTGATACTAATGACGTCCCAAAGCTCAATGCGTGGTGCGAGTGTTTTGAAAAAAGCCTCCAGCGTGACTCATACGGCTTGACGCAGCACAAGATACATCTGGGCTCCAGTCACGCAAAAACAGAGACCGTCAGGGGCAACAACGGAAATCAGCCGGCAGGTAATGTCACCATGCTTCTGTAGCCGAAAATCAGTGCGACACGATGGCGTTCGATTCATCGCAGTCGCGATTTTCCGAACCGCCTACTTCGAACTCCAGAGTGGAATGAGCAATGTTGTATCGCTCGACCAGGCAGTGTTTGACTTCACGTTTGATGGATTCCAAGTCGCTCGTGCGACTTTCGAGGATTAACACGTGAGCTTCTATGGCTCGGTGCTGTTCGTCGAGTTCCCAGACGTGCAGATGATGCAGTCCTTCGACCCCGTCCACTCTGATGACGTCGGCAATCAGAGCGTCCAGATCCAAACCCGGCGGAGTGCCTTCCATCAGCACGCGAGTTACCAGAGGCAGCATTTTCACCACCTGCCACAATACATATCCGGCGATCAACAGCGTGATGGCGGCATCCACCCAGACCCAGTCCAGCCAGATGATCGCGGCAGCTCCGATCAGCACGGCGACTGACCCCAAGGCATCAACAATGTTGTGAACAAAGGCCGCTCGAACGTTCAATGAACCGCGGCTCATCTTCCACAGCAACAGTGCCGTCCCTACGTCCACGATCAAAGCCAGCACCGCCGTGGCTGCCATCATCCAGCCAATTATCTCTTCTGGAAAGAACAGCCGTTTGACGCCCTCGTAGACCAGATACAGACCGATCACGCCCAATAGCGTCAGGTTAATCAAAGCGCCGATCATTTCTGCTCGTCGATAACCGAACGTATATCGTTCGTTGGCTTCTTTCTTAGAAATGCGTCGGGCGATATACGCGATCAACAGTGCGTTCGCGTCGTTGAAGTTGTGGGCCGCGCCCGAAAGCAACGCGATGCTTCCCGAAAGAATTCCAGCAACGACCTGCCCGACCGTCAACAGTTGGTTCAAACCGACCGCCCAAAGCAGTCGAGCATCACTGACTCCCGCGATTTCATCTGAACGAACCAAACTGTGCGTATGGTCGGCGTGATCGTGAGAGTGATTATTGTGGTCAGTCATTTGTGGTGTCGAGTCGAACCTACAATACATTGTTGATCAGTCAAAGCTTTCTCAAGCCACTTCCAAGGTCGATGGGTACGTGCTGATTCGTGGACTCGATGCGGTAATCGACAACAACAACGGCTTGCGAGGGCTGACGTTTTGTCAACGGTAGACTGGTGGTTACTGATTGATGATGGCGGACTCAAGTGTAACTTTCGCCAGGCAGAGCTTGTAACAGCTATCGAATTCCGGGCACTGTTGGCAGTCATCCCATTCTTCGATGTTTGTCTCGATCGACCGGTCTGCTATAACCGGCATCATGCTACCTACCCTGTGCAGCTTAACCGTAAACACCTTGCCGCTGTTCGGCGTGTTGTGCTTGAGGTGCAGGTCGTCCGGAAACATCTTCCCGAAGCATTCTTTGTGTGTGACGTTGCTCATCGAATCTTACCTCAATTTAGGGTGGCGGCGATGACCTGTTCTGGGCCGGAAGACTCAGGTGATTGTTCATGCGGAAACCAATCCTGAGTACGCACGCAGAATTTAACCAGCATCAGCATTAACGGAACTTCAATCAGGACGCCAACCACAGTTGCCAGTGCTGCTCCGGATGACAGTCCGTACAACATTGTGGCCGTAGCAATAGCGACTTCAAAATGATTGGACGCACCGATCATGGCTGTCGGCGCGGCACTTTCGTACGTCAAGCCCATCACCTTGGACAGCACATAGCCCAACGCAAAAATTAGCACCGTTTGTATAAACAGCGGAATGGCAATCCAGAGAATCGTGAGCGGATTCTGCAAGATCGTCTCGCCTTTGAATGAGAACAACAGCACGAGCGTCACCAACAACGCAGTAATCGTGACGGGCGTTAAGAAGTGCAGGAATCTGTCTTTAAACCATGCCTCGCCTTTGGTGGCGATTAGCCACTTCCGCGAGACGAATCCTGAAACCAATGGAAGCGCAACATAGACTCCAATCGACAGCAGTAATGCCTGCCATGGCACGGGCAACTTCCCAACTCCCAGCAGAAAACCACCGAGCACTCCGTACAGAACAAGCATCGTCAGTGAATTAATCGCAACCATTAGCAGTGTGTGTCCGTCGTTACCTTTGGCAAGGGATCCCCAGACGAGCACCATTGCTGTGCATGGTGCGATTCCCAGAAGTATGCAGCCCGCTAGATAACTTCTCCACAGCGGCACTTCCAGCATCTTCACGCCATCCATCATCACAACCTTACCAGCCCCGTATTCAACACCAACGTCGAGACTGCTGCCGAGCGGTGGCTTCACGTAATCAACGGCGTCCGGGCCAATGAATCCCAGAAACAGAGTTCCCAGAAAGAAGCTGGCGATGGCATACATCGTGACCGGTTTGATGGCCCAGTTGATGAACAGAGTCAGACCGACTGGACGCAGTGACTTTCCAGCCTTGAGCACTTCGCCAAAGTCTATCTTCACCATGATGGGATACATCATGAAGAACAGACAAAGGGCGATTGGGATCGAGATCACCGGCGCATCGTCGACGTATATCGCCATCCCATCGAGCTTCTTTGCGAGGTCGGGAGCAACTTTCCCGAGTCCGATGCCCGCGACGATGCAAAGCCCCACCCAAACTGTGAGGTAGCGTTCGAAGAAACCGATTCCTTTGCTGTCGGTCGGACAGTGGCCTTCCTCTTTCATTTTCATAATCCTCTAACTGACTTCTCGGCGAACGCAAATCTCCTTGCTTTACTGAAACCTCACGATGACGTTTCGTTCAATAATCAAACGTGGTAGACCTGTTGCAGAGTGATATAGACGCCAACTAACAGGACGCTGGTTCCAGTGATTGCTCTCAGCCATTTCTCTGCCCCGGTCACCTGCCCGAAGAACTTGCCGAAGGAGTTCTTCCCGAACACGAGCATCACGGCAAAGATCAGAACAGGAATCCCGGTGCCTACTCCGTAGACAGCGGGAAGCAACATCTTCGATTCATTAGTAATAGCGAGTGGCACCAGGCTGCCAAAGAACAGAGCAGCCGACACTGGGCAAAAACTCATCGCGAACAGAATACCCAGCAGCCCCGACCCGGCAAGCCCGAGTTTTTCAACACGCGTCTTTGCCCAATTCAGCCCGATTCCTTTCAGGGTCGGTAGTTCTATCAACTCTAGCAAAATCATGCCCACCAGAATCAGGAACGGACCAAGAAACAGGTTCATGTTTTTCTGGAGCCATACCGACAGGCCTGGAGCCGAAAGTAGACTTGCTACGACAAGGACTCCGAGCACGGCATAGGCCACAACCCGACCAAGCGTGTACAGGGCACTCGACGCCAATACCAGACCTGAATTACCAGCGTGACGTCCCACATAGGAGATCGCGGCAATATTGGTTGCCAAAGGACAGGGGCTGATGGACGTCAGAATGCCAAGCCAGAGGGAGGAACCGATCGCGATCAAGAGTGTATTCATGATGCACTCGTTTCCTGAAAACGTTTCCACGCTTCGTCGATGAAAGTTGTGAAGGCGTTCTGGTCGTTCGTGTGATCCCACACGTCTTCCAGATTCTCCCACCGAGCAATTTTTCCGTTCTTCTGATCCACAAGAACAACAGTGGATGTAAACACTTCGCATTGCTCGACAATGGACTTGTTTTCCTCTGCGGTGTAGTCGGCCACTTTCCAGACGATCTTACCCTGCTCAATTTCTGAACTCAGGGCCTCATGAGCAAAGGCTTCAATTTTGATGCACGTTGGACACCGATGTGGGGCATGAAAATAGATTGCCATGAATCGGGCTTGCGTGTCAGTGTCGATCAGGGAAGGCACGACTTGCTCGACATCCGTCGACGCATTCTGGGTGGACGCAGACTGACGCCAACCAGAGACATCCGCCACGGCGACCAACAGACTGACGCCAACAAACAGCAGTAAGGAACCTGTGATGACTTTCTTCTTCATTGTGACGACTCCTCTTTCGACGCACTCTTCAGGACTTCGCATATCTCAGTGACTGAAGGCAGGTTTCCGGAAAAAACGACGTTACCATCGACTGCCAGAGCAGGCAGTGCGTTGGGGGCGAATTCAAGTATCTTCGCGATGTCGTCAACCTTCTCCACGACATCATTGCTGTTTCGCTGAGCGGCGGCTTCCTCAGCGTTCTTCATTAAGTATCCGCATCTGGAACAGCCAGTACCTAGGACTTGTATCAGGGCCATGGGAATCCTTTCGATCATTAGTTGGACGCTGCGGTTGCTGCTAGTCGACTCAATCCTTCGCGGCCCATTGGTGGTTCAGCCTGCCAGGGAATGATGGCTGTCCGAGTCGCATGCTGCTCCAGGACTTCTTTGATGTATGGCTGTTCGTGTTGACGCCGCGATTGCAGAGCAGGGTCGGTCACCGTCAGTGGTGTGAGACTTTGGTTGATCACCCAGGCATAAGGAGAAATATCGGCTCGTCGTAAATCGTTCTGTAACTGAGCTGCTTCATGCACGGGAGTCGCCTCCGGTAACGTGACGATCAACACACGAGTGAATTCCGGGTCTCGTAGTCGAGGCAGAAGTTCCTGAACCGCTTCAGGCATCTGGCTTGACTGTCGCAGCACTTCGCGGTGATACGCCAATGCCGAATCGAGTAGCAAAATCGTGTGCCCGGTCGGTGCCGTATCAAGAACCACAAATTGGTCCTGACCTTCCGCAACCGCTTTGGCGAATGCTCGAAATACGGCGATCTCTTCAGTACATGGTGATCGCAGATCTTCTTCCAGCAAAGCAAGGCCCGCTGCATCAAGCCCCTTGCCCGCGTTCGACATGACCTCTTTTGAATAGCTGGCGGTTTCCGCAACAGGGTCAATGCGATCAACGCTCATGTTGGGAAACTCGTCGCCCGCAATCATCGCTGCAATATGAGCGGCGGGATCCGTTGTAGATAGATGTACCGGCAGACCTCGTTCGGCCAAAGCTGTGGCAATCGCCGCTGCGACAGTCGTCTTTCCAACGCCCCCTTTTCCCATCGCCAAAATCACGCCATGCCCCGTTTCGGCAAGACCGTCTACCAGCGTGCCGAGTGATTTGAGTGAAGATGACGCAGAGGCTTCTTCATCCACTGAAGTGACCTCGACGCTTTGAATTGGTTTCTGCAATTCTGGAGCCTCACCAAGGTGTCGCAATGCCTCTATCCCGAGCACGCTCTGCGGCGACAAAGGGACCACGGTGCGAGGCAAATCAATCAGCGCGTCGGGCATCTGTTGAATCGCTACATCGGCACGTGACTGCATCGCATTGGCTAATGCATCATTTTCATCTGTCGCACGGAAAACGCCGTTGATCACTAAATGCTGATTCTTCACATCAAGTTCGGCCAGTTCCCCGCTTGTTCGTGCGGCTTCTCTGAAAGCAGACGTTTCCGGACGCGTCACCAGAACAAGCGTCGTCGTGGCAGCATCGCTCAGAGCTTCGACCGTACTTTGATACAGCTTCTGCTGAGCCTGCAAACCCGCCAATGGCCCGAGACATGATGTGCCGGTTGTGTTGGTTTCCATGAAGCCTGCCCACGCCGAAGGCAATGTCAGCAACCGCAGAGTGTGGCCTGTTGGAGCCGTATCGAAGATAACGTGATCGAATTCCTGCGTCGCCTCGGCATCGCCAAGCAGTTTTGAGAATTCATCAAATGCTGCAATCTCCAACGTGCAGGAACCGGAAAACTGTTCTTCCATACTGGCAACAGCCACATCAGGCAGGACGCCACGATACGGACCAACCATTCGCTCGCGATAGTCCGCCGCAGACTGCTCGGGATCAAGATTCATGGCAGACAGTCCGGAGACACTCGGAACCACCGTCGGGTAATGTCCCAGATGAACGCCCAGAACCTCGTCCAGATTGGACGCCGGATCTGTCGATACCAGCAGCACACGTTTTCCGCCATCAGCCAGACGTACCGCCGTGGCACACGCAACGGATGTCTTTCCGACGCCTCCCTTGCCGGTAAAGAAAAGATTCCGAGTTGCGTTTTCGAGAAACTCCATTGTCGTACCTTCAGTCTTGAAATGGTCCTGTTTGATCGCAGCGGACGAACGTTGTGTCGGCTGCAAAGTCTTTAGCAGCTGCCGGTGTCTCCACAGCAACCGCCAGACTTCCCAACCGTTGGCAGAGCGTTCGCCGTTTCCGATCGCTCGCCCACTCCGTTGGCCAACGCCTCAAGCTGCTCTCGAGTCGGATAAGTGGCTCGGCTGACAATATTGCCGCCTACAACAATCAGGGGCAGGCAGTCCACACCCTCTGCGTCCAACGCTGCTCGAACCGTCTCGTTCGCCGCGAAAGCGGCTGGTTGTTGAGCAAGATTTGAGCGTACCACTTGGTGCCCCTGAGTTTGAAGCCAAGCGAGATCTGCGGCAAATCGAGGCAGAGTGGGATCAACTTCAGGTCCGCAGATTCCTGTGGAACAGCACATGGGTTTGTCGAAAACTTCAACCTTCGCCATCGTTCGAATCTCCGTTTTATCGTTCATCGCGAATAGACGATGAACTGATCTAAAAAAACACGGCAGCATGCTTGCGACAACTGCAATCTTCGTGCCATTTCATTCAACGACTCGGATTGTCGTCAATCACAGACAAGTCCGTGATTGAAAGTCCGCCGAACGTAATCAGGTGAGCGACCGTGTCACACATTGCAAATGTCACTTAATGGAAACGCACATCTTTCTACGCTGTCGTTTCGGGCTTCACTATCCTTTATCGTCGATGTACGATAGGATGGTGAAGTCCATTCGTCAAGGGGATTGTTTTTTACAGGAATTGGAGTCATCATTTTGCGGTGTGGGCAAAACACCGATTGATGTAAAGGAAGAGACATGGCAAAGAAAAAGGCCACAAAGCAGGAGAAATGCTGCGATGACTCAGATGTCGCATTGCCCGAAGACGACACGGCGGCGGACCTCGCCGGACTGGCGTGGGCGGTTGCCCATCCGGCACGTGTCCGCATCGTACGCTTGTTGATTGGACGAAAGGCTTGTGTCTGCGGAGAAATCGTTGAGGAAATCACACTTGCACAATCGACGGTGTCGCAACACCTGAAGATTCTCAAGGAGTCCGGCCTGATTCAGGGTGAGGTCGATGGTCCACGTGTTTGCTACTGCATTAATCGCGACAAACTCAAGCTGCTTAAGAAACTGATCGCCGGCCTGAAGTAGTGCGGAGTATTTCGTTAGCCAAATTATCTGCAATCGAGTGGCCAATTTTACAACCATTCAAGGAAAAATCACATGACTAAGACCAACGTTCTGTTTTTGTGCACCGGAAACTCTTGCCGCAGCCAGATGGCCGAAGGCTGGACACGTCATCTTCTCGGTGACAGAGTCGAGGCCTACTCCGCCGGAATCGAGGCTCACGGAATGAACGCGAATGCCGTGCAGGTAATGAAGGAAGTAGGCGTTGAGATCTCCGGGCAATCGTCCAAGCTTGCCGATTCTCTGAGCGACGTGCCGCTCGACCTCGTGGTCACGGTCTGTGGTCATGCCGACGAAAACTGTCCAACATTCCTGACCAAAGCCAAAGTCGTTCATGTCGGATTTGATGATCCACCAAAGCTCGCTAAGGAAGCCGCAACGGAAGAAGAAGCACTTAATCACTACCGCCGCGTACGGGATGAGATTCGCGAATTCGTTCAGGGGCAATTGCCTGACCTGTTGCCGTAATCGTTTATGCCTACGGTTCACCGATGTAGTAGCACAGACCGTCCGGTGCGACGACGAAGAAAAGGCGGTAAGTCGTATCTCTGTGTGTCTCGATTCGAAAGTCCGATTATTGATTAAGACCGTTCTCCTGGAAATCCGACAACGCTGCTTCAATAATTGCCAACTTCAAAGAAACAGTCTTCCTGCGACAGATCGCCACCGTTTTCCGCGATGACGATTTGAATCTCATCTCTTGCCACCGTCGCAGATTTCACCGGCGTCTCGGAATGAGATGAGATGGCGAATCCCATCGCATTTTCGCAAGAAGGAATTGCTACATCTACGTTTCCAACCCCGCCGCTTCATATCTTCAGAATAACTGCAGCAATCTTGATGACACCCGCGTCTCTGGCGTGATACTCTCTTGACCCAGATCTGCTCACTCCTGCCAGGTGGCAGATTCTCTCTTGCCGAGTGACCACGTTCATTGTTGTGCCAGTCCTGGGCTTCGCGGAAGATGTGGTTCAGATTCTTCTCAGAGACGACGACGAAATCATTTAAATCTTCATGTTTCAATGTTTGTACTATTCGTTCCACATGTGCCTGAAGATTCGGTGATCGAACTGGCGTCTTCTTGATCTCGCAACCGCTCGATTTCATAATTTCATCGAACCCCTCGTGAAATTCCACCGAATACGAATTCATGACAATCCTCGTTGGTTTATCATGACATTTCAGGCAAACTAAAAAGAGTGATATCTGGGTTCCGGACTGAGAACGACCAGAGAGTGGCAATACACAAACAAAGAACCAGGAGAGCACGACATCATGACCCGCAAACATCCCATTCCGAATGCTGAATCGCTCATGAATCGCCGGATCCATACGGTGACACCGGAAATGACACTGTCCGAGATTGTTCAATCGCTGACAAAACACAAAGTCTCCTGTGCTCCTGTCGTGAACGAAACAGAGAATGGGCAGAAAGCTTTGATCGGGTTTGTCTCGGAGCAAGATTGTTTGGAATACCTGTCTAACGAAATGTTTTACGGAAATCCGGGAACACCGCAGACGGGAGCAACAATCATGAAAAAACATCCCATTTGTATTTCGCCAGACATAGACGTCTTTGCACTGTCATCGATCTTCGTTCAACACGGCATGCGACATCTCCCAGTGATTGACGCCGAGCACATCCTCTTGGGATTAGTTAGTCGTCGCGACATTTTGATTGCGCTCGGGCGTTTCTACGATAAGAACGACGATGAATGGCGGCTTGAACATTTCCCGCCGGA
>JAJDEL010000511.1 GCA_029259835.1 Planctomicrobium sp.
ATCAATCGGATGGAGGAGACGATGACGACCCAGCTGAACATGCTGTATGGGCAGCAAAACTTAAAGCGATGGGACGAAATCCGAATCTGCCGTGGGCGAGTCAATCGAAAATGATTGAGATAGATGAACAGCAAGATTTCATCTCCGACAAGGGAGATGAAGTCTGGAACATCCTTGAGGATCGTGGAATCAAGAACGTAATTCTGGTTGGCGTTCATACGAATATGTGCGTGCTAGGCCGCCCGTTTGGATTACGTCAAATGGCCCGGAACGGGAAGAATGTTGTCCTGATGAAGGACATGACAGATACAATGTACAATCCCAAACGATGGCCCTATGTGAGCCACCACGAAGGGACTCGGCGAGTCATTTCACACATCGAGCGTTTCGTATGCCCAACTGTCACGAGCGATCAGTTCCTAGGGGGAAAGCCGTTCCGTTTTTCTGGAGACAAAACAGAAAATTCAACCTCCAACACTTCAACAACTTACAAAAATCATTGGAAAACTGTTTCTGTTCCCGGTGACAACGCAGCAGTTCTCAACGATTCCAACGACCCAGTCTGGTATCGGTGTGTCGTTCGCATTCCCAAAGCATGGTTTGACAATTACATCACACTCACGACAAGTGGGGCATCTCAAGCCGAGCAGGTGTGGTGCAATGGACATTCAATGAAACTCACAACTCGCAGTGAAGCTGAGTCCGTCTTCACCGCTGCGGCGGACACGCTTGTTTCTGATGATGCGAACTTGATCGTTATTCGACTTCACAATCAAAAAGGGTTAAAGACAGCACCAGTTTTGACTTCTGGTCAACAGGTTCTGAATTTATCTGGACGTTGGCAAACTCGCTCAGGGGCGAATCAATCCTTCGCGAATATGCCCTTGCCTGCGAAATTTGGTGGAGCGACCGACATCTTCTTTTCACCTCCAGATGTACTATGGACACCACGAGCATTAACGCGTATCGGAGAGTTTACGTCTGGAATAGAAGGCCCGGCGTGCGATGTGAATGGAAACATCTTTGCTGTGAATTTTCAGAAACAGGGAACGATCGGAAGAACTACTCCCAGTGGTCGAAGTGAACTCTTTGTCAAACTCCCGGAAGGGAGCATTGGAAACGGGATCCGATTTAACTCTGAAGGTCATTTCTTTGTCGCCGATTACAAGAAACACAATATCCTCAAAGTGAATGCGAAGACGCGTGCTGTTTCCGTTTTCGCCCACAACGACAATATGAGCCAACCGAATGATATCGCGATGGCACCAGATGGAACTCTCTATGCGAGTGATCCCAACTGGTCAGACGGAACTGGTCAACTCTGGCGAGTCGACCTCGACGGAACAATCACTTTGCTTGAGGGTAATATGGGAACCACAAACGGCATTGAAGTGAGCCCAGACGGAAAAACGCTGTACGTGAATGAATCGAAACAACGAAATATTTGGTCATTCAAAATCGGTAAAGATCATCAACTGACTCATAAAAAGCTGTTGCGGAAATTTGACGATTTCGGCTTCGATGGGATGCGCTGCGACGTTGATGGGAATCTGTATGTCACTCGACACGGCAAGGGAACAGTTGTCAAAATCTCGCCTGATGGCGAGATTCTTAAAGAAATTCCTGTTCTTGGTTCAAAGCCAACGAACATCTGCTTTGGTGGTCCGGATGGACGGACTGCTTATGTGACGGAAGTGGAATCCACGCGGTTGGTTAGCTTTCGAGTAGACCGCCCCGGACGCAGTTGGAAAGCTTCAGAGTGAGACCTTGAGACATTTGAAAACGTACTTTGGAAGGAGTTCAGGATGAGAAGTTTGCAATGGATTTGCACCGTGGTGTGGATAATGCTTTGTTCGATTTCGTTTGCGGAAGACCATTCCTGGCCACAATGGATGGGACCGCGGCATGACGGCATCTCGCACGAGACGGGCTGGGGAACCGATTGGTCAGCGGAAGGGCTTCCGGTTGCATGGAAACGTGAAATCGGCATCGGGTTCAGTTCCTTCTCGATTTCAGATGGTCGGCTCTTCACGATGGGCCACGTGGACGGCGAAGAATTTGTGTATTGCCTCGACGAAGAGACAGGCAAGACGAAGTGGTCGTTTCACTATCCTTGCCAACTTGTCGACAATCTGCACGAAGGTGGTCCCGGTTCCACTCCGACGATAGATGGAGAATTCGTTTACACCGTAGGTCGGGAAGGTCAACTGTTTTGTTTTGAAGCCGCAACTGGAAAAGTTCTTTGGAAGAAAGACTTACAAGCGGATCTTGGAATCTATCTACCGGAATGGGGCTTTTCGAGTTCGGTGTGTATCCTCGGAGGTCAACTCATCCTGGAAGGGGGACGCGTTGTTTCATATAACAAACTGACCGGAGAGAAGAACTGGCAAACTCCGGAACATCAGGCTGGATATGGCTCAGTTGCTGTCATGAAGTCTGGTGAGAAAACGCTCATTGCCACCTTGGATTGCGATGCACTTCGCATCACGAATGCCGAAAACGGAGAAGAACTCGCCAACGCTCCGTGGGAATCTCCATACCGAACGAATTCAACAACACCGATCATTGACGGCGATTTGATCTATATTTCTTCGGGCTACCAAGTCGGTTGCGGATTGTTTCGCTGGACAGGAACGACTCTCGAAAAGCAATACACAAACCGGAAGATGCGAAATCACTTTAACAACAGTATCCTTTACAAAGGATATTTGTATGGCTTTGACGGAAACTCGAACCTCGGTCGTGTTGTGCAACTCACCTGCATGAATTTAGAAACCGGAGAAGTTGCCTGGAAGCAGCGCGGACTCGGTTGCGGTTCATTGATGATCGCCGATGGAAAACTGCTTGCACTTACCGAAAAGGGCAAATTGATTCTCGCCGAAGCGACTCCTGATGGATTCCAGGAATTGGCGACTTCATCTTTTCTGACTGGTCGATGCTGGACGGTGCCTGTCCTTGTGAATGGACGTATCTACGGTCGCAACGCTTCCGGCGCACTCATTGCAGTCGATCTGCCTAAGGCAAAACGCTAACTCCAATTGTTCGGCGACTTCTCAGTCACGCGGACTTCCACAATTCGTGCACCGCCCAGCCCGTTTGTCTGTGTGACTTGAATGCGTAGTCGAGTCACTTCATAAGAGACGTCAAAACGATGTCTTCGCAGGCGTTGGTAGTTTCCGGTCACCTGAATCAGAGTGTTCCATTGTTGTCCATCATGGAATTCGATCGTGTAGTCACGAACAGTTTCCGGTTGCGGTTGACCCCATTGCATTTTACTCGCGTAGCCATCGTGGTGGCTCAGGGTCAAATGTCTGTGAAGACCGGTGTCGAAGATGAGCTGTACTTCATTGATGGACACTGGCTCTTTCCACTCTAGTTGCAGCCATGCTGGTAAACCGGCAGCAGGATCCGACATCCAGCGGTGTGTCCCTTTGACTCGTCGCGACGGAGGAGCACCTCGTTCGCCATGAACTGAACGCGTTAATTCGGAAACAACATTCATGGCTTCGCCACTCGGGATTTCGCTAGACGCCGTGATAATTGCGAGTTGAGCGAGGTCCTCGGTGTCGTGATTACTTCGGTGAATCAGGTACGCATCGTCCCTGAGCAAACGTTGTTGAATCGCACGAATAGCGGATTCATTATCAGCAAGATCGTTAACACTTAGATCGTGCAGAACCGCATGAGCGGCAGCGGTTCCGACACCTTGCCCAACCACAGCGCATGTTGCCATGACTCGCGTTGAAGAGAAGGCGACGTGTGTTGCGGAGAGATTCCTGCCTGCAAACATCAAGTTCGAAATAGCGCGAGCCACACAACATCGCAGTGGAATGTCGTAAAGATGCGGAACAGGATGCTGCCGGCACGGCGGTTCGTTCGGCGCATCGATTCCTGCCGGAGGATGGAGATCAAGCGACCAACCTCCGTAGGCAATTGCATCGTAAAACTCGCGCGATTCCAACACATCCTGTTCGGTGAGAATATGCTGTCCGATGAACCGGCGGCTCTCTCGTTTTCCAGGCAAGAATCCGATCCAATCGAGCGCCCATTGAGATGCTTCAAACGGGTCGCGCGAGTTGTCCTCTTCGGGAGGTCCATTCTTAACGTGATCCCAGATTCCAAGTGCGGCGGCGAGTAATTCGTCGCGGATGACTTCATTGTCTTTAACCGTATCTAGCTCCCCGCCCCATTCGGCCCACCAATATCCATACTCGTGCGTCGGTTCTTCATCACCTGGAGTCGCGTAGAGCCGCAAGCGTAGATCTTGTTTTGAAAACGATCTCGCCCAACTCGGCGCCGTAAACGGCATCGGCTGATCGTGCTTGCGAGCTTGAATCAGGATCGTGGAGCCGAGCCGTTGCTCGTCACTCTTGTTCACCGCAAGTGCCTCGCCGAATTGCTCTCGGTCTTCTCGACCTTCAGTAAAGGCGGCGCCTGCTTCAGCACCAAGTCGCCCATCGCCAGTGCAGTCAATAAAGACTTTGGCGTGAATATGGAATCGGTCCTCCGTACTTTGCCGATCCGCAATTGCGTTCTCGATACAATCACCATTCATCTGAACCGAGGTCAACGTTGTATTGAGCAACAGCGTCAAATTCTGTTCTTCACGGCATTTGTCGTACAGGATCAAGTCAAACACCGATGCGGAACGCTGCGGGTTGCGGACAGAGTTATCCAGTCGTATCTCTTCAATAATCCCGCCTTCGCGGGCTTCGGTTTCCAGTTCGCTGCCGCGCTCGGAACCGCCGGTCCCGTTGGCTCCGACGATGTGCATCCGCACTTCGCTGGAAGCGTTCCCGCCCAACACTGGTCTGTCCTGACAAAGAATCACCTTCGCCCCACCACGAGCTGCCGCCAAGGCACACGGAACGCCCGCTGCACCGCCGCCGGCGACTAGAATATCACAACTGAGTTCATGTGTTTCTACGGGCATTGATGTCGTGGTTGGCTCCAGAAAGATTTGTTGTCTGAATGGCTTCTCGAATCTTCAATGAGTGTAGTCAATGCAGCGCAGCCGCATAATCAACTCGATGGTATGAAAATCTACGAAAGGTTCGACGAAGGTGGATCGACTCTCTATGATTCACTCTTCATTCAATCAAAGGAAAAACAATGTTCAATAATGACTTAAACCGTCGTCACTTCTTACAGGGTGTGGCCGCCACAACTTTGCTTGGTCCGCTTGTCTCGAACGCACAGACAAAAACAGAGAAAATCAACATCGCCTGCGTTGGCGTTGGTGGCAAGGGCTGGTCGGATATGCTTGAGACCTCCGTCGGTCACAACATTGTTGCAATCTGCGATATCGACGAGCAACG
>JAJDEL010000512.1 GCA_029259835.1 Planctomicrobium sp.
AATTACGATTCTGCCCATCAGTAGAAACTCAATCAAGCTGCTTGACAAGATAGTCCAACAGAGACCAGAAGGATTTATTCGTGCTTCGGCTCTGCTACATCGACAGTGCAGCATAGCCGTGTCCCTCCGTGTTCGCCAGCTTGCACCGTCAAATGTCCACCAATCAGCCAAGCACGATAATGCATGATACGCATTCCGACTCCTTCAGAATCGGACCCTGATGAAAGATCGCTTGTCAGCGGCACATTTCCAATACCGATTCCATTATCTTCAACCTCAAGGACAATCTGAGAACCGGCTTGACCAAGCGAGATCGTCACCTGAGTCGCGCGACCATGCTTGATGGAATTTGTGGAAGCTTCCTGAGCAATTCGGTACAAATGCGTCGCTGTTTCACTATCGTGGACTGCCACGGGAACAGGAATTCTCGCGCGACAAGAAATGATGTATAAGTCCGTCACATGTTTTGCCAAATTGTTGAGTGCGGAACTCAGACCATCGGGATCAATTTGTACAGGCACAAGTCCCTTTGAAATCGTTCGCACTTGGCCCAGAACGCGTTTCAGTCCAGTCGACAACTTCTTGGAAACTGAAAGTGCCTGACTCTCCTCGACGTTGAGTTCGCATCTGCCAAGGAGGGGAATCAGTGTGTCCGCCATGAGTCCCAGCCCGGTCAGTTCTTGTCCCACTCCGTCGTGCAGATCCTGACCGATCCGACGTTGTTCATCGGTTGCGATCTGCAGAATTTGTTGCTGCAAAAGTCGACGATCACTGAGATCGCGGATGATGCCGGTGAACAGGCCGGAGTTTTTGACCTCGCTCACAGCCAGACTCGCCGGAAAGATGGAACCATCTTTTCGCATTCCGGAGACTTCGCGACCGATCCCGATGATTCGAGCTTCTCCGGTTTTCAGATAGCGAGAAAGATAGCCATCATGTTCATCACAGTACGGCGGAGGCATTAGCATTTTTACATTTTGTCCGATCAATTCGTCCTGCGTGTATCCAAACATGTTTGAAGTTGTCGAATTGATGCTATCGATCACGCCGCATTGATTGATGATAACAATCGCGTCAGCGGCGGTTTGAAGAATGGAACGCAATCGCTCATTACTTTCCTGCAATGCCTTTTCAGATAATAGTCGCTCCGTGACATCCCGACCTGTACAAAGTAACCCAACGAATTCCCCGTCCTTTGCAAACAACCTCGCATCGAACCATTCCACCTCCAGAGGTTGCCCCTCTTTCGTCGTGATTGTGTTGACATTTCCGACAGTTTGTTCGCCCGCCAGGGCACGTTGAAATTGCTGATGAATCAATTCTCGATCTTGATCTGGAAGGAATGTCTCGAACCAATTTCGTCCCTGCACTTCTTCAAATTCCCATCCAGTGAGGTGTTCTGCATATTGATTCAAGCTCACGATGCAGCCATCGGAGTCTAACAACAGGATGATGTTCTGACTCGTATCGATGATATTACGATTCAACTCGTGATCGTGATGCAAGGCGCTTTCAGCCTGCTTGCGCGTAGAAATGTCGCGGTGAATCCCGATGTAGTGTGTGGTGTTTCCTTGTTCGTCAATGAGCGGGCTGACCAACAATTCAGCGGGATACGAGTGACCATCTTTTCGATAGTTGATCAACTCGCACTGAAACGGCTGCTGAGCCTGCAGGGAGTTGCGGAGCGATTCTATCGTTCTTCGATTCGATACCTCACCTTGAAAAAGGCGTGGCGTTTGGCCAACAAGCTCCTCTCTGGTGTAGCCCGTGATGCGGCACAAGGCGTCGTTCACATAGACGATCTCAGGTCCAGGCCAAATCATATGATCTGTGGTGATCACAACACCTTCCTCAAGGCTGGCCATCGCTTCAGCAAGAAGCCGGACTTCCTGGATTTGCGCGGCGACGCGTTCCTCGAGTGTTTCGTTGAGATTATTGAGGGCTTCTTCAGCTTTTTTCCGCCGGGTAATTTCGCGCAGTAACCCGTCGTAAGCGATCAGTTCTCCCTGAGCATCGTATTGCGGTGACGCTGTATTGAGTACCCAGCAAATTTGCCCACTTTTTTTATGAATCCGATGTTCAATCGGCGCTGGTTCCTGACCAGCTAGGAGACGAGCCGCTTGTTCTTCGACGAGCGGGCGGTCTTCGGGTGGAACCATGGAAATCCAGAGCAATGGGTTCTCATGGAAATCTTCCGGAGTATAGCCAGTCACGGCTGTGCAATTGGCTCCATGCAGAGTTTCCACCACCCGACCTTGGACGATCAGCACTCGATACACATAATCAGTAACCGCAGTGATTAAGCGGCGGTAGCGTTGTTCGCTCTCCTCAAGTGCTTGACGTATGGTTGTGATATCGGTCACATCGATGAAAGCCGTCCGGCAATGTTTTTCACCCTCTGGACCAAACGCAATACTTTCCAGGCGAACCGTCAACAGAGTGCCACTCTGCTGACGTAAGTTGACTTCGCATGTCTGTTTGGTGTCGCTGGATAACACTGCTTGACGATGCAAGTAACAAATGTCCTCGGAATCCGGTTCCAGCCAAGTTGAAATGTTCGCGCCAACCAGATTCTGGCGGTGATCCCCCAGCAAGTTTGCAGCCGTTAAGTTGAGTTCCAGAATGCGACCTTCTGAGTTGAGTGTCGCGTATCCGACCGGGGCAAAGTCATATAAGTCTGAGAAACGATCGCGTGAATGGGCCAAATCGACTTGCGCATCGCGGAGTTCTTCATTCTGGATTTCTAATTCCGCCTGGTAGACGCTCAATTCATGAATGAGTGCCTGAACATCACCAGTCGGAATGCTCGGCATCTCAGACGGTTTCGCGCGGAGCAATTCTTCCGCCCGTGCACGTAGTGCTGCAGCATCTGAGGTTTGTCTGCGTGATTTCTTGTTTGACATGGTTGAACAGATGACTCCATTTCAATCTAAGGATTTCTCAGTCACATCTTCTATCGCCAGTAAGACCATGCTGGGAAGTCCGTGCTCACGTTCCACCAGACGGACGTTCAACATTAAGACCTTCCGTCCGATCTGTGGAAATTCGTGATCCATCTTGAAGTCGTCAAAGGTCGTATTTTCAAGAAGGATCTCTTGCAGTAGCCATTCGCTCACACCTCCGTGAGGCACACTTTCAATGAACAGTCTGATTGCTTGCAGAAACAGGACCAAACTTCATGAGATTTGACTCGCATTGTCTGCAATATACGAAACCATCAGCACCTTACTGTCGCATTTCAGAACTGGCAACAGCACCCCCACACCGGTCACTGAATTGTGGTGCTCACAAGAGGAAAGAATTTCACAGCGATAAGGTGTCTCTGATAAGCGAGTGAGGCGGACCCAAAAGTCATGTGACTCTCTTTTCGGTCAACATGAATTTTAGAGTGAGCTGAACCTTGTCAGTACCCGTCAGGATTTTCCTGACAGGTTCAAGCCGGTGTTTCCCGACACTCAATGAACGTAGCTGTGCGGTCCAGCACGACAGGCCGGACAATCTGTGCTGACAGGGCACTCTAGATTTCATCAAACTGAATTTCTTGTGAGCCTCTCTTCACGACCATGACCACATCTTTAGCGTTTTAACATCTCGCTGAACTTCTTTGAATCTTTGTTTCAAAGGCTCCATCTCCAGTTGGTATTACCTTTGCTTTCAAAATTATTTCAATCAGTTTTTAGATTCTTAATCTGAGGGGGTGTTGGTGTCTATTGCGAAAGTTGTCGAGCTGGTCGGTTCGTCAAGGGAGAGTTGGGAGGATGCGGTGAGGCTCACTGTTAAGGAAGCGTCGGAATCGCTTCGCAATATCACGGGAGTTGATGTGGTTCATCAAACCGCACAAGTTGAAGACGGCAACATCATCGAATACCGAGTCACTATTCATGTGGCATTTGCGGTTGAGCATCCTTTGCACATCTTAGGAGTGGCTGGGGGGATCAGCAAAATAGTTTTTGGGTTGCCGGTGGCGGCCTGAGTTTTTTCCGCGTTTCACAACAAACACTTTTCACAAGGAGTCTGCAATGTCCACTACACTTTCACGCCGAGTACGTAGTCGCCTTCCATTCTTATCTGGAGATCGGTCGTTGGCGTTATTACGCGAAGAGATGGATGATCTTCTCAATCCTTTTTGTTCTGATGGGGAGACCAATGGCTCTCCTTTAAGTTCTTTAACTTGGCCATCACTGGATATCTCTGAAACAGATGGCGAGATTCCACTGGGATCGATGCTCCCGGCATGAAACCGGAAGATATTGACATCGAAGTCTCCGGCGACTTGATCCGAGTCAGTGGCGAGCATGTCGAAGAGAAGGAAGAAAAAGGACGGCGATTTCACCGTGTTGAACGCCAATCTGGCGCTTTTGAACGGTCGGTCCGATTACCAAGTCCGGTCAACGAGAAGGACGTCGATGCTGAATACAAAGATGGTGTACTCACCGTCACGATGAAAAAATCAGAAGAAGCAAAGACACATAAAATTACCGTGAAAGGTTAAACGTTTACCCTTGACATTCACTCGGTTTGATTTGGCCTACCGCTCAACGTTCTTAAGCAGGACGTTGGTTGGCAGGGCTTGATCAGACGGGGCTTACGTTTGCTTTCATTCCACAAGAGGAAGAACGATGCTTTTCAGACTGATAACTGTCGCTGCAGTTCTAGTGACCGCATTTTTGTGTCAGCCGCGTGAGAGTGCTGCGGCTGTTTATGTGAATACTTACTGGAACAATTCATACACCACATGCGACTGGACCGGAAGATATTGTACCACTTACCACCACCCTCCCGTTGTGACTGTGCCTCGAGTCCGTCCATTCCGGTATGTTCCTCCGACTCGGCACAGAACCTCGTATCGGACCTACCATTATCCCAATCGCCATCGCGTCGAGCGACGCTCCCGGCATTATCATTGGTAGGTATTATTTGTCTCTGACTAAAATCACTCAGACAGCGACGATGCACCAGCTACCAACTCGAAGATCAAGGACTAAGACAACACACTGGTGAGCTTGAACCCTAGTTGGAAGAAATTTATGAACACGCAGCCAACACTTATCCGGATTGTTGCACTCTCCTTGACTTTCGGCGCAGTTCACAGGGGAGTCGTCAATGCAGACGACACTGCCCCCAAAGGCCCACTTGAAGTGAGTATTCCCAACTTCTTGCGGCCGAAGCCAGTTCTTTTTGCCGTTCACTCGTGCGTACGCCACATTAGCCTTGCGAACGACAAAATCTGTCCCACATTGGGGAAGCGTGAGATGCCTTAAATTTTATACAGCATCACAAGTCCCAGAATCTTGCCTTTGGCGATCGGGAACTAATTCCGTGGGGGAAAGATCTGGCTATAGACGAGTTGGGTCGCGCGACCGCCTCGTCGGCCAATTAAGTCACTACGTTCCGTTAAAGAAGTTCGACGCAGGTTCCTGAAATCTGGTGACCCCGCTACATCACACGCAAAGCAGTCACCTTAAATTGCGAAAGTCCGGCATGACATTCCCCTCAAACACCATTAGCATCATTCTCGCTGGCGGCGTCGGGTCACGGCTCTCGCCACTCACTCAGGAACGAGCAAAACCCGCTGTACCATTCGGAGGCCAGTATCGGATCATTGACTTCACTCTCTCGAACTGCCTGCACTCGGGGCTGCGACAGGTTCTGGTTCTGACTCAATACAAATCGCAATCGATGCAGACGCATCTGCGTGATGGCTGGTCGATTTTGAATCCGGCACTTGGTGAATACGTCACCGCTGTTCCGCCGCAGATGCGAACCGGGGACTCGTGGTACGGCGGATGCAATCTACCAGAATCTTTACCTACTGGAACGCAGGGGTGCAAAGAACGTTGTCATTCTTTCCGGCGATCACATTTATCGGATGGACTATTCCGAAATGCTTCGTCAGCATCAGACAACGTCGGCGGACGCAACTGTGGGGTGCCTGGAGGTCGGTCTCAGGGATGCTCAGTCATTCGGCGTTATGTCGGTCGATGAAGACGCTCGTATCTGTGAGTTTCAGGAAAAACCGCTTCGCCCAAGGTCGATCCCAGAGAAGCCAAATTGTGCGTTGGCGTCCATGGGGATCTACGTGTTCTCGATCGAACTGCTACGCCGAGAACTCGTCGCCGATCACAATGACCTCAATTCCAGCCATGACTTCGGAAAGGATCTGTTGCCGCGACTGATTCACACCAACCGTGTCTTCGGTTACCGATTCCATGATCCCTGTGAAGACTCGGCCCAACCTTACTGGCGAGATGTTGGCACCATCGACGCCTACTATCAGGCGAATATGGATTTGCTCAAGAGTCCTGCGCCGCTTGATTTGTACTGCAAACAGTGGCCGATCCGAAAATGCGACAGTCCGGTTCCACCGGCTCGAATCGGAGTTGATTCCTTCGGCAATCCGGCGGAGGTCAGCGATTGCATCGTCTGCAACGGAGTCGTCATTTCCGGCGGGACCGTCGAGCGGTCAATCCTGTCATCCAGAGTCAGTATTGCCTCTGGCGCAGTCGTCGAGGACGCCGTTCTGTTTGACGGAGTTGAAGTTGGCGAAGGTGCGCAGCTGCGAAATTGTATCATTGACAAGGACGTCCACATTCCGCCCGGAAAAACTGTCGGTGTGAATCCGGTTATCGATACCGAGCGGTTCACGGTGTCGGAAAACGGCGTGGTCGTGATTCCGAAGGGCTATCAATTCGCTCCAGTTCGAAATCAAACACTCCCTCTTTCGCAACCCACGGATGCTGATTCGCTGGCAGTCGCCAGTCGCAGTCGGCGTTCGATATCAAGGACGTAACCGAACTACCAAACTTCAGAAGTGAGAATCCCGAACTCTGTCGAGTCCAGCTACGACATAAAAGGAGGGTCGGCTACTCAACTTCAACTCTGTGACATAGCTCCCACGGTCATACAGGTAATGGGACTGAAGAAGCCGCCACACATGGACGGACAGAGCTTCCTTCCGCTGGACCAAGGCACGTCGCCAACAGGGCCATCATGTCGCTGTAGCCCTCAACTTTAAATGATGAGTTTCGCTTTTCCCGTGGTAATATTGGGAAGTGCCTGCCGACTCGAGAGCCTGGATCCCGGTCCAATTGAGAGCCGCTTTTGGGTTTCCCCACGGGCATTCTGTAGAAACCTCCCGTCAGACGGCTGGATCGTCCACGCTCGATTAGGAGTGTTAGAGAGCCCTTTTCCATAAGTCGGCATTGATATGTTTTTCGAGTATCTCGCGAGTTAACACCCACATCGCTTGAGATCTTCCGGCCGAACGCCAGGGTTCTTTTTCAGATACCTCTGGGCGTTCATTGGGTTCAGTTTGCCAACAATCTCAACTTGGTCGAAGGTGGAAGACTCTTTTGACCGCTTCGGGAGTTTCACGTTGCATTTCTCTGCGAAATGCTCGAGAGTTTCCCTCCAACTGGAAAATGGGCCGAATTGCGCGAAGACGTCCCAGAAAGAAAGCGTCTTTTCAGTCCCTCTGGAATCCTTGT
>JAJDEL010000513.1 GCA_029259835.1 Planctomicrobium sp.
AACAAAGAACGAACGAATCGCGATTCTCGAACGTGAGGGCTTTCCGTCATACACGACTTCCGCCGGCTGGCTTGGATACTCCGACGAAAAACTTCGTCAACTCTGTCGCTCCTGTATCGACGCTGGCTGGGAGAGTTTCAAGATCAAAGTTGGGCGGGATCTCGACGACGACATTCGCCGCTGCCGAATCATTCGCGAAGAAATCGGCCCTGACCGAAAACTAATGATGGACGCGAATCAGGTCTGGGAAGTCTCCGAAGCCATTGAGTGGATGAAGCCGCTCGCGGAATTCAACCCCTGGTTTATTGAAGAGCCGACATCCCCAGACGATGTCCTCGGTCACGCGGCAATCGCCAAAGCCGTCGCTCCGATTCAAGTAGCGACAGGTGAACACTGCGCGAACCGAATCATGTTCAAGCAGTTCCTTCAGTCAGGCGGGATGGGCGTATGCCAAATCGACAGCTGCCGACTCGGTGGAGTGAACGAAGTCCTTGCTGTCCTTCTCATGGCAGCAAAGTTTGGCGTCCCAGTCTGTCCACATGCCGGTGGAGTAGGCCTGTGCGAATATGTGCAGCACCTTTCGATGTTTGATTACATCGCAGTAAGCGGCTCAATGGAAAACCGAATGACCGAATACGCCGACCATCTGCATGAACATTTCCTCGATCCGGTCGTCATGAAGAACGGCAAATACATGCCTCCCACGGCACCAGGCTATAGCATAGAAATGTTCCCAGCATCCATCACGGAATTTACGCACACGCCGTAACAAGATTCACCGACCACTCAAGTGAGCGGAGATCTTCATACAAGACGGATGTGCTGCTACACTTTCGACCCCGTCGGAAAATATTTGCCGGACACTTCAAGTGTCCGGCAAACGAGATATCTTTTGACCGCACGGTTCAATAGCGGTTCTTCGAATTATTTCAGCGATTCGAAGTGAAAGAGAACACGGAGTGACGCGGAGACGACTGATGAGTATGGATTCTCAGAATATCCACCCGGGATTGGAGCCCGTTCTGGTCAAAACTCTGATGACCCCACCGATTTTTTGTCACAGACAGGAAAGTCTGTGCCACCTCAGTGCGAATCACTCGGCAACTTAGAACGCCCGCATTTGGGGGAACTGGTAGCTTTTCGAGTGTGGATTACTGGAGATTCCGTCTGCAGTTGGACTCAATGATTCTCTGGGGAGAGGGGGAGTCGACTTCTTTTTTGAACCAGACCGCAGACGGGAATCTCCAGCGTCCCCACGAGCACTCGATTGTGTCGCTGGATTTCGAATGTACTTAGAGTCAGCATTCTTTGATGGACGCTGATTGATGTTACGAACCGAAGAGTCCGTTTTGCTAGGGATGTTATTGGCTTGAATTCGCAACTGCCGAGGAATCATCGCAAGAGCCTCAATCGATTCGTCCGGACTTTGCGCTCGAATGACTCGGTCTGAAAGTGGTGCGGCGACAACAACGGTTTCAGATTTTTCGGCACGTGCATTGGCTGCCAACATGATGCCGTCTCCGAGTTGCAAGCTTGGACTTCCAGCGATTACCCAACTCGTCCAGTCTTTTTCGAGACTTTGAATGTTCTCGAATCCATAATGCTTTTGAATGGCCTTTGTCCAATTCATTCGGTTCGCATCTTCCAGGAATTTCAGATAGATCTTTCGCCCTTGTTCGCCTTTCTGACCAACAAGAAAACTCGCCAGGGAAAACCCTTCTGCGTACAAAGTGAGGACATCTTGCATGTCGCTGGGATATTCTCGAATTGTGAGGAGTTTCTGCAATGGGATACGACGCTGTGTCTTGACAACTCGATTGAGTGTGTCGAGTTGTCGTGCTTGTTCGGAAGAGTGTTCGAAGAGCGTTGCGGCTCCTTCATCTGCCCAACGTGGAAGCGGTCGTCGGAAGTGAGACGCAAAGATCGTATGGTTAACTTCGTGAGGGATCACGGAATCGAGAATTCGTTCCAGCGAACCTTGAACTTTCATCTTCCAGCCGAAGACTTCTCCGTTGTCGAAAGTGAAAGTTGTCGACCCGCCAGCACCAATTTGACCAACCTTCACTTCAATCGGACAAGGCTTGAACCAGTTTGGAAGTTTTTTTTCGAGCCAGAGCAGAGCGAGATCTTCACGCCAGACCTCAGCACATTTCGCCACTTTTTGAGCAGTTTCACCATCCGGAGCCGTGACGACGAAATTCGCCGTTTTGAACGTGGCACCAAGTCCGTTTTGGGAGAGCAAGCAGACTGTCAAACAGACTGCACTGCCGAGCAGTTTCGCATCCATGCGCTAGACCGTGTTGGGTTTTGGTTTTCAGGAGGGGATGAGGTTTTACTGTACGCGGCATCGATTGTCTGAAAACTCACGGTATTACGCGCCGCGTATTAAACCAGATTTTCTTGGCCACGTGAGGTAAGCCTCATCGTGCTTGAATTCACCGATTCGCGAGTTCCATGCGTTTCGATACTCTCAAGCGGTAGCAACTGCCGGACCAAACGTTCCCCAGACGCCAAAACCACTCACCGCGAATATGTGTTAAAGTGATTTATAGTAGTCACTTACAACCTGAAATGGGAGCCGGGATGAGAAATCGGCCCAGGAAGCGAATTGAATAATGTTCAAACCGCCAGATTGCAGGATGAAGCATTTACACTCTGGACTGATTGCTTGTTGTGCGTCTCTCTGCGTAATCTGCGGATTTTTTGTTGTGTCCGCGCAGATGACGCAGATTTTCTGCAGAGGGTTGGAAATCGCTCCAATCATATAAATTCAGCCACGGATGGACACTGATTTTCACAGATGGAAAATAATGAGGGAATAGACTTTTCCCAAGGTTTATCCGTGCTTCATCAGTGGAGATCAGTGGCTTTTTCTGAATCGGATTGTTCAGGATTTCTTCTTCGGTCGAAAAGCAACAATTCGGTCGGGATCTGTTGTCAGGAATGGCCCCTCAATAAGGTCGATGCAATACGGAATCGCTGGCATCACGGCATCAAGACATTCCTTGATCGCCTTTGGCTGACCTGGAAGATTGATGATTAAAGAACCGCCGCGAATGCCTGCGGTTTGTCGTGAAAGAATTGCGGTTGGAACTGCTTTGAGAGACTCCTGTCGCATCAGTTCACCAAATCCAGGCATCATTTTTTCGCAGACAGCTTCAGTCGCCTCGGGAGTGATGTCTCGAGGAGAAGGACCGGTTCCGCCTGTCGTGACAATCAGACAGCAACCTTTTTCATCGGCAAGTTGTCTGAGAGTTTCATCCACGAGAGGGCGTTCGTCAGGGATGATCACACTCTCTGGTTCCCATGCCGATGTGAGTACTTCTTTGAAATACTCGATCAGCGCCGGACCGCCACGATCTTCATATTCTCCACGGCTGGCGCGGTCGGAAACAGTGACAATTCCAATTCGAGCAATTGTAGACATTGAGTTAACGTTCAATCAAAAAGTTGTAGTGCCTTGTCAGGCTTCGAAAGATGGATCGTAAATGAGAATTCCGCACTCCGTGGTCGTGCTCGTCAAAATTTATGGTCCATGAAAACATGATTGACACTGCAGTAAAGTAATTTCAAGCCTTGGGAATTTTTCGCAGCAGTTTCTTCGCGCGGCTTTTCCAGAACAGGTGCTTCCTGGCAATTGCTTTGGGACTGGAGTCAATATCGATAATCAAACCTTGCAAGGTTTCTCTCGCTTGGTCGGGACGTTGGAAACTGAGATACAGATTCGCAAGCAGGTACATCGCTTCTGGTTGTCTCCATTTGCGAATGTGCTTCTCGAAATGGGCAAGGGCGTCCTCTTTGTGCTGTAGTGCTCCGAGAGTCTTCCCGTACAGCAGCGAAACATCTCCGAATTTGTAGCCGCTTTCGATGGTCAAGACTTTTTCCAGCTTCTCTTTCGCTGAATCGAACTGATCGAGTTTAAACTCCATCGACGCAG
>JAJDEL010000514.1 GCA_029259835.1 Planctomicrobium sp.
ACTGGGACTGGTGCTGGGGCGTGGGGAGGAGTGCCGACGGCACGGAGAAGTTCCAACTGAGCCTGATCGTAGACAATGACTGCATCCAGGTACTGGCGCCTCGACTCAGCGAGTTGTGCGATTGCCTGTTGTGCTTCAATCGGTCGCAATTCTCCGCCTCGGATTCCATTGAAGTTGAGCGGCAATGCTTCCGCGGCAGCGAGGACTTGATCCTTTGTCGCAGAAACTTGCTGCCGACCAAGCTCAACTCGATGGTATGCTTTTGTCACATCTGCAGAAACTTGATCTCGCATCGCGTGGTACTTCATCCATTCCTGACGTTCCTGGCTCGCTCGTTCGCACTGGAGTGCATGATTTCCGAGGCCCATGTTTTGAATTTCCCAAACCGCCATGACTTCGAAATCATTTCGCAGTTTGAATTCGCCGAGGGTGTCATTTCGCCCACCTCCGAAACCACCAGCACTATTGCCTGCCGAGATGTTCGGAACCCAGGGGCGCCACTGCTCAAGTTTGTATTGTGCTTGAGCGACGGAAGCTTCGTATTGCTGCTGAGAGAGTTCCGGACGAGCAGCCAGCCCTTGAGCAATTAACTCAGATAAAGATGCTTCTGTCGAAACGAGCGAAACTGGAATTGGCAGAGGATCGACCGCCGCCAAGGTGACAGTTGGATCCAGACGCAGCAACCGAGAAAGTTCCGCCGAAACGATTTCGACTTCACGTTGTGAAGTGACCAGTTTCCGCCTTGCGTCTGCAACTTGCGCTCGCGCTCGTGCAGCATCTGCGGCGAGACCGGCACCAGCTTCAACGAAGTTTTTCGTCAGGTCAGCCAGGTCGAGAGTGTTGCGAACGTTTTCTTCTGCAATCCCGACACTCAGTTGTGCCCGCACCAAATCGTAGTAGGCTGTTCCAACTTCAAGCAACGTGTCGTTGAAAGTGACTGTTCGGTTCCACTGTGCTGCCGCGACAGAGCGTCTGGCAGAAAGTGGTTGGAAGTAGGCTTCGGCTGGGCTGAGTCCAATGAACAACCGTGGATTCCCTCCAGAACCTGTCAGTGGAGCGCCTCCAAGACCGGGTCCACCACCCCAGAACGTCGATTGCCGACTGATACTCTGAATGTCACCTTCAGTCGATTGCAACTGCCCATCATGACGAGCATAACCTGCACCGAAACTGAGCGATGGCACCCAAAGGACTTCTGCTTTTTCCAGCCGGGCAGCGGCTTCATTCACACGCTCGACTGCGAGCGCGACTTGTAAATTATTCGCACCAGCAAGATGAATTGCCGTAGAGAGATCAATTGGATAGCGGTCATCCTGCTGAGGTGTCTCAGGCAAAATCGATTCAATAGATGTTCCGATCAGCTCGGAATGGTTCGATTCTGATTCGAAAAGTGTTCGAGGCTGCTCAAACTCTTCCTCATCTTGCAGAACGACAAGTTTGAGTTCGCCTCTCGTTGGTTTCCAGTCATCTTGAAGAGATAGTTCTTCCAGTAGGACTTTCACTTCAGAGGAATTCAGCTCGAGAACTTTTGCGGAAACCTTCCGCTCATCGGAGCGAGATACGCTTTTCCCTGTTTCTGTTTTTTCAGAGGTCGTCGCCTCCGATAAAATCGGCTGCTTCGGTCCGGCAGAGGCGACTGATGGATACCCAGGTGGTCGAACTGGTTCTTGCAACGCGACTGGTCCGGTCGTTGCACAGCCTGCGAGAAACACCAAGGGGCCGACCCAGACTGCGCATCGCGTTCGCTGATTCCAATTCAAAAACATGACGTCCCCCAATCCCCGCGGCGTGTACGTTCAAACGTCGCCTTCATCATTAGGATCGTCATAATCGTTATAAAACGTCAGGAAATCCCGATTTCACAATGAGATGTAGGGGAGAATCATGAGAAAATTGCATCAATTTAGCCGGACACTTTAAGTGTCCGGAAAAACGATGTCTCAGATTTCACGCATAAAACACAGTGTTTTCACTTGTCAAAGAACGTTTCAAGCGAGAAGAACATGCGAAAACAAGTCTAATTCGCCAGCACCGGGTCGATACGCTCGCCATCGGCGATTTGCCCACCGCCGGTCTTGATGACTTGCTCTCCACCGGTCAATCCAGAAGAAATCCCAACTGTTGAGCCATCGTGGTAAGAAACGTCGACTGTTTGACGGCGAGCGACACCATTTTCGCAGACATAGACGTACGACACTCCTTTTTCGACCAGCAACGCTGAAGAAGGAACAACCGGTGTCTCCTTTAACTCTTCGAGATGAATCGTCATGTAACCGAAGTAACCAGGCCAGAGTTTGTGGTCGGCGTTGTCGAAGTCGACTTCAGCTCGCATCAATCGCGATCGTGTTCCAAGAGCAGGTGAGAAACGTGAGACAGTGCCCACGAATTCTTCTCCAGGCATAACCGTGAGCCGGTTCAGTACCGCTTTGTCTCCTCGGTCGAGAAGTCGCACATCTTTCATGGGGATATCGACAAGAACGCGTACGACATCCGTATGCGTGATCGTCAACAACGGTTTCGCTGCACTGTTTCCGTCGGCAGACTGAATGAATGCGCCTGGATCAACGTTTCTCATCACAACTGTCCCTTTGAATGGAGCACGAATCGTCGCGTAGTCAGCCATTGTTTGCGAGTACTTCAGATTTGCCTTGGCGACATTGACTTGGGCCTGAGCACTCTTCACGTCTGCTTTGGCTCTCGCCAAATTAGCTTTTTCGGCGTTCACATGAGCTTGAGCAGTTTGAATACGAGCAAGAACCGTTTTGATACCTGCGGTTGCGGCTTCGAGTTGAAAATTCGCCTGATCTAACAATTCTCGTCGCGCAGAGTTGCTGTTCACCAAATCTTGATAACGCCGAACTTCGACTTGCCGATACCGCAATTGCGATTCGCTTTCTTCTCGCTGGGTTTGTGATTCCGAGAACGCCGCCAATGCACTTGTCACTTTGGCTTCAGCTTGAACCACTGCGGCGTGAGTCTGCTCTGTCTCAGCCTGGGCCTGAACAAGGAGTGCTCGCTTCTGGAGTATTTCCTGTTCCATTTCCGGGACATTCAAGTGAGCAAGTTCCTGGCCTTCTTTGACTTCGTCTCCAATATCAACAGAGATGTCTTTCAGGAACCCTCCGACTTTCGAATACAGTTCGGTAGTTTTAAAACCCTCAACCGTGCCAGGCATCTCAACGCTGCGGACGATGTTCTGTCGCTGAACAATGACAGACTGAACACGCTGCCCCTTGCCGCTTTTTGATTGCTGCGCCTGAACTCCATCGGTGCCAGCAGTCAGAGCGAGACTAAAAACGAGCGCGGCGGTTGTCGTCAACGATGGTTTCCAAAATGAATTCATTCCGACACTCCTTGAATATTTTGTATGATCAGTCAGGCAGGCATTGCTGGACAAGCCAGCAGTGGCACCCGGATTCTTCTCTGTCACAAACCAAGTAGGGTCCGCTCTGCGGACCGGAATTGGACTATTTGCTCAGTGGTCCGCAGAGCGGATCCTACGTTGCTGGTTCCGGAATTGGAGTGGACTGTTTCGGTCCTTTTTTGACCAATGCGTACATGCACGGAACAACGAATTTCGGTAACAATGTCGCGGCAATCACGCCTCCGACAATCGTAATCGCCAGGGGACGGTCGGCACCGTGACCGGTGATTCCAATCGCCATTGGGAGGAGTGCTAAAATCGTCGTGACTGATGTCATGAGAATCGGAGTGAATCGAACGATCGCTGCTTCGTAAACGGCTTCTTCCGGAGTATATCCTTCTTCGACTTTATGATCAGCAAAATCGAGGAGGACAATCGAATACTCAACCACGATTCCCATCATCATGATGATCCCCATCAGGGACTGAATGTTGAGTGATGTGTTCGTCAGCCAAAGAGCAAGAACGACACCAACAAGCCCCAGCGGAATTGTAATCATCACGACCCAGGGAGTCGTGAATGATCGCAGCAGCGCGACCATGACCAGAAAGATGAGAACGGCGCTGATCATCATTCCGAAGCTTAACTGTTTAAATGACTCTCGCATGCTTTTGACTTCGCCCTGCATTTCAACGGAGTAGCCTTTGCCTTTATATTCAGGTCCAGAAATGTCGAAAGCCTCACCTCGTTCCGTTTGAAGACTGACCAGACCGAGCTTTGGATTTTTTTGCAGTCGCCGTTCAATCTCTGTGACAACCGAACCGACGTCGTAGCCCGGTAATACATTGGCGAAAATATCGGTCGCGCGTGTGATGTTGCGATGATTGATCACCGCGGGACCAGTCGACTGTGTGATTTCTGCAACATTTTTCAGCGGGACCGGCCCGTCGCTATTTGCCCCGGTGATCGGAACATACTTCAGCGTGTCCATCGAGTTGATGTCTTCTTCCCGATACTGCACTCCCATGAAATAGTGGTTGCCGTTCTTAGGGTTGATCCAAAAGGCCGGGTCGAAGTTGACTGAACTATTTGTGGCACTGACCAGGTTCTTCATAACGTCTTCGACAGAAACTCCTTGCTGTGCGGCGAGGATACGATCCATCTCGACATTTAGAACTGGATAGTCCAATCGCTGAGCAATGCGAACATCGACAGCACCGGGCACATTCGCAGCTTCTGCCTTAATGATTTTGGCGATCTCCTGAGCAGGCTCCAGCCCAGAGCCTGTGACTTGAAAGTGGATCGGCGAAGGTTCGCCCATATTGAGTGCTGCTGTGAGCATCCCGCCGGTATCAAAGGCAACTTCAACCCCAGGGAATTCCTGTGCGAACTTCGCACGCAACTTACCGACGGCATCGAAGACTGCAGGTGTTTGCTTTTTGTCCTTGAACTGGACGAGAATAAACGAAACCAACGGACCGGTATTCGGCGTATACGCAGCAGGCCAATCCATGAGGACTCCGATATTTGAAATCACCATTTGCAGGTGAGATTCCGGATACTCTTCCTTGCCAACAGCAAAACCAGGGTCTGGCTGACCAAGTTCCTTGATAATGACCTCTTCAATCTTGATGATCGTTTCTTCGGTTCGCTCGATCCGCGTCCCAGATGACATTCGCACGAGGACCGTAAATTGACCACTGTCAACAGGTGGAAAGAGTTCCTGACCGACGTCTTTGAATAAGAACATCGAGGCGACAAAGATGATAAACGAGCCAAGAATCGCGGTTTTCTTCCAACGTAAGGTGACTCGTAACATCGCACTGTAGCCGCGAATCACTAAACCAAGCCAGCCTTGTGATTCCTCCTCTTCAGTCTTCAATGATCCGCGAGATAACAGCAACGCTGTCACAGTCGGCACGAAGAAAATCGCCACAAAGCATGAAGCCACAATCGTGAATGTGACCGCCAGAGCCAATGGAGCGAACAGGAACTTCGGAATGCCGGTCAAGAATGTAATTGGGTAGAAGACAACGCAAAACGTAATCGTCGCCACGATAATCGGCATCGCGACTTCGCGCGTCCCATCGACTGCCGCGTCCATCGGCAGCTTCCCCATGCGCGCATGCCGCACCACATTTTCTAATACAACGATTGATTGATCAATCAGAATCCCAACCGCTAACGCCAATCCTCCCAAGGTCATCGCATTTAGGGTATCGCCGGTGTAGAACAGACCAATAAATGCCGCGAGGACCGACAGCGGTATTGCCAGTAAAATAATAAGCGTCAAACGGATGTTTCGAAGAAAGACGATCACGACCAACCCAGCCATGAGTGCGCCGAGTAATCCTTCCGTTTGCAAACCTTGGATGCTTTCGCGCACTCCAAGGGATTGATCCATGACGACGGAAAGAACCAACCCTTGCATCTTCGGTTCATCAGACCGCATTTCTTTGAGTCGAGACGAAATTCTTCCCAACCGCTGCTTGATTGTATTCACGATCTCAATCGTGTTGGCGCCTGGTTGTCGATAGATCGGAATGTAAACCTGTCGTGAGCCGTTCGTGCGAACGATGTTGGATTGAATTTGTCCAGCATCTCGCACTTCGCCAACGTCGCGCATCAGCATCGTCTGACCATCGACAACTTTAATCGGCGTCAGATTCAACTTCTCAACGGCATCTGGCAAAGCATTTGTGAAGATTTGAAAATCGAGATCACCCATCTTCGCATTGCCAGCAGGAATCAACACGTTCTCCCGCATCAATGCCTTCTGGACATCCATCAAAGAGAGTCCGCGAGCGACCAGTTTGTCTCGATCAACATACGCCAGAATTCGCTTTAGCTTACCGCCATAGACCGCTGGCGCGATGACTCCCTGAATTGCCTGCAACTGATTTCGTAAATCGTAGTAGGCGATGTCGTAGAGTTCTTTTTCGTTCATCTCCGGACTGGAAACCGAGACCAGACAGAGCGGTACCGACGCTGTCGGGTCGAACGGCATGATCATCGGCGGAATCGTTCCCGGTGGAAGATAGAACATATCGCTGACGGCGTAGCTGGTCACCTGACTCATCGCGGTGTCCATCGAGATGTCTTCCCTGAAGAAGTCTTTCACGACGGAAACGCCCAGCATCGCTTTGGCTTCCTGATGCTCGATCCCGACCGACTGTCCGGTCCAGCGTTCGAGCCGACTCATGATGTCCCGTTCCATCACTTCCGGAGGCATCCCTGGATAGAACGTCACGATCTGCACTGCCGGGACTTTGAAGATCGGCAGCAGATCGGCAGGCAACTTCGTGAAAGAAGTAACACCCACCACAGTCACCGCCAGCGCAATGACGATCACAAGATAAGGGTTCTTCAACGCTCCGCGAATCATAAAAAGCTCCGTCTTAGCATCCGTGCTTCATCTCTGGCGAGACGCGGTGAGTAACGACATTGGTCGGTATTTACCGGAGAATAGAGTGCAAGCTACAATACTGAAAGGCGAACCACGGAATTAAGCCTGCTGAACCGAACAATTACCACGCTTGTGAGAATCAATCTGATGGAGACACAACTGCCAGATTCCAGAAAGTGGTTCACTCGGCGGCGTCTTGTTGTTTTCACTTGTCTTGTATTGCTTGCCGGTTGGGTTAGTGGGATTTGGATTCTTCAACCCAGTCCACTGCAAAGAGAAGTCGAAGCTGTCGGTGGAGGATATTCCGACCAAAACTTGAACTTTCCATCGCGGATCAGAATCGCAAACTGGAAAAGAATCTGTCGGGGACTACTCCAGCTGGCACAGGGAAAGACACGTCACCATATCGTTATTGTATTTCACAATTCTGACGTCTCAGATATTTGGGCGAGGCAAAATGCAGAAAGATTAAAAAGTCTGCCTGTGAACTTTATCGATTTTCATGGAACGAAGATCACGGACGAAACTGTCACACATATCGCAGAAACGAAGAATCTGCAAGCACTGAATCTTTCTCAGACATCGATTACGGATCAATCAATGTCAGCGCTTCGTAAAACACCCAAGCTGGAAGTCCTTGACTTGGCAAACACAAACGTCACTGCTGAGGGGATCGCGCAATTGGTCGGTCATCCTTTGCTGCGACGCATTTCGCTTGCTGGTGACATATTGACTGATGAGACGGTGGTTCACCTCAGCGCGATGCCGCGACTGCGATCATTGGGATTGAAAGGCTTCAGCAATGATCAACTCAGCCCGCTTGTCGGCATGAAAAAACTTGACGTTCTTTTGTTGTCGGGGGCAACAGATGAATCGCTCCCTACCATCCTTCAGTTGAGTCAACTCCGGCGATTGATTCTTGAGGATTCACAACTGAGTGATCAGTCAGTCGAGACGATTCGCAAGACGTTTCCTAACTTGAGCATCAGTGGAGGAAAGTATGATGAAATGTCTGGTGAAATATTATTGCAGTTCACCCAAATGCTGGCGGCTCAAAAACGCCTGGAACGAAATGTCTTCACAGCCGTTGCTCTTGGTGGAGGATGCCTTGTGTTATTTCTCGTGATGCTCTGGCGGTTTCGACGGTCACGACGTTATCAACCTTCATAGACGCAAGGCCGATTCCAATTCAACTAGCGTACTTGGCAGCCGACTTCGCTCTGCGGTAAGACTGTGTTGACCGATTAGCGGAAGATTTTGCAGTTGGGAAGTGCCTTTTGAAGTTCTGCTGCGCCCTCGTCCGTAATCTGCGTTTCTTCAATGCCGAACCTCTCCAGTTGTGTCAGTGTGGAAAGATACGGAATCGAGGCGTCGGTAATCTCAGTACCGCTCAGATCCAGTATGGTACAGCGGGACAACGACCAAACCTCCGGTAAGCGTTCGTCTGTGATCGCCCCTTTTGTCAATAGCTTGATGTCTCTGAATCGAATTCCGTAGCTGTGAGGACCACCACACGCGTTTTCGCACTGGTCCCAAATCGACCTCAGCGTGCCGAGGTCGACTTCGCTTTCTGCTTTCTGGTCGAGTTCTTCCGCAAGTTTCTTTAAGCCTGGAAATTCTTGAGGGTTGGGATAGAAAAAATCCTGGTAGATCACATTCGTCGTCCAATCAACAGCCCTTCTCCATTGTTCTTCTGGAATGTCCACAGGACGTCGTGACTGAAATGACCGTATCTTGCCAGTGACTTGATTGTGATAACTAAGAAAACGCTGCTGATTGTAAATGTGGACAACAAGTGGTGTCGCCACGGCTGAGACGACCGAGACGACGAGCAGGGCTATGATTTGCGACCTTCGCATTGCGAGTTCCCAACGCTACTAAGAATTCAATTTGCTCTTAACCGCTTCGACAACCTGCGGAAAACTTTCCCCAAGTTTTGCATACTCGATTTCGGATTGTTCCCAGTTTTCTTCGTGGGTCGCAACTTCCAGGCGTGCTGCGACTTCACTGCTGGGGGCGCCGAGTGTTCTCAGGCTCCCTTTGATGGTGTGGGCGTAGCGGTTTGCCAGTGTTGCGTCTTGATCCTGGATTGCCTGTTTGAGTTGCTTGTAGATGTTTGGTGTTTCCTGAAGAAACGCATCTGCGACATCGCGTGCCAGCTCCTCATCATCGAGGGTGTTTTTGAGGAGAGCTTGCCAACTAAAGAATTCATCCATGGGGGCCTCCGATTCTGAGTGAGAATTGCTGATTGCTGGGACTGATAAGTTTGATGGGGAAACAGGCTCGAAGAACTTGGCAATAATCCGAGCGAGTTCATGCGGTCGAACAGGCTTGGAAACGTACTCGTCCATGCCGGCTTCCAGGCATCGTTCACGATCACCTTTCATCGCATGAGCGGTCATGGCGACAATCGGGAACTCTGGAATTTGCTGTTGACCCTGCAAGGCACGGATTTCCTGAGTTGCCCCAAGTCCGTCAAGCTTTGGCATTTGAACGTCCATTAAAACGATGTCGAAGGTGCCAGATTGCACGGCATCTACGGCCTCAAGACCATTGTTGGCGACTGTGACATGATGTTTCCATTTCGAAAGCAGACCGACCGCCAGCTTTTGATTCGCCAAGCTATCTTCAGCGAGAAGAATTTTGAGCGGGCGAGTCATGGGAATCGAATCGGCCAACACACTCCCAACAACGTCGGCACCATTTAAGTCGATGTTGATCGCCGCGATAATTGCATCAAAGAGGTCAGACTGCTTGATCGGTTTCGTTAAATAAGAGGAGATGGAAAGTTCTTC
>JAJDEL010000515.1 GCA_029259835.1 Planctomicrobium sp.
CGTGACCCATTCGTGTTCGATGATCCAGCGTGCAATGGCACACGGAATATCCGTGCCGACTATCATGCCTGCCGACAAGTCGGAACGCTCCGCCAGTATGGTTTCTGTCCTCGCTCCAAACAATTGCCACACGGCTCGCAAGCTCTTTGGTGGGAGATCAAAACGAACTGCAAGCTCTTGTAAACGCTGTCGAAGTTCTTCAGGCGTGTCCGGATAGTTCGTCCCGCCGGGCAAGAGACGTTTGCGCGTATTGTTGATTTGCGTTGTGTGAACGAAATGATGAAGTACGTCACGTGCAGCATCTTCAGCAAACGCCAGAGCAGATGTCAGCTTCCCGCCGACCAGCGTGAACGTCGGAATTGTCGCCTCTTCGTGAAACTTGATTGCATGATCCCGCGAAACACCAGACACATTCCCTTTCGGCACATACGGCAGTGGTCGAATTCCGCTGTAATGGATTTCGATATCATCGCGCGTCAAACTTGCCTGCGGAAAGAGTTCATTCGTCAACTCCAACAAGTATTCCAGTTCATTTTCTGTCGCAACAGCTTCTCCCGGCGTCTTTTCGAAACGCTCATCCGTCGTCCCGACCAGGATTCCTTCCATAAACGGCAATACAAAAACGAGTCGACCATCGGCAGCTTCCGCATAGACACCAGATTCTCCGACCGCTTTTCGAAACTCAGGATCAAACGTGATGAAGTGGCTTCCTTTCGTTCCACCGAACATCCGAGGAGCGTCGACTCTTAATCGACCAAGTGTCAAATCTCCCCATGCGCCGGTCGCGTTGACAATGGCAGTTGGGTCGAATGAATTTAAAGAATTTTCTTGTGGTGGAAGCGAATGCTCACAGACCCAGACCCCATCATCTTGGAGAATCCATTCCGCATAAGTCTGCACCTGAAATTCCAGCTGTTGTTCGTCCGCAATACGCTGCGCATCGTTGAGCAGTTCGATGACGAATCGCTCTGGGAAGATCATCTGACCATCAGTGTAAGTACACAAATATCGAAACTGTTCTGGATCAACTTGTGGAGTGCCTGGAGTGCCAACAGGTTGCACGGAAGACTTTGCAATTCGTGAGTCTTTTCCGAACAAATCGTAGAACCACAATCCAAAACGAACGACCCACAACCCACGTTCAGCGTTTCGATTCGTCAGGAGGTGAAGCCAGCGCAAGCCGCGTCTGCGACCGACGCCAATGAATTTCGCCCCTGCCATCAGTAAGCCTCCCCAACGACGACGAACAGGAATCGCCAGCGGTAACGGATGCACAAGATGCGGCGCGAGCGTGAGTAAATGCGACCGCTCTGCCAGCGACTCTCGCACAAGTTTTACATCTCCATACTCAAGATAGCGCAGGCCACCGTGAATCAGCCGAGATGATTTCGAAGTCGCCCCATATGCCAGATCATATTTATCGACAATACAAACGGATACACCGTTCGCGAGAAGTTCTCTCGCTAGAGCCGCTCCGTTCACACCGGCACCAAAAATCAGCACTCGCTTTGGAAGGTCAGGTTTACTCACGTCACGGACTCATGTGAACTGGTGAAAGAAAGCGTGAATTCAAAACTCACGAATGAACTTGACGATCAGGAACTCGCGGAAGAGAATTAACAGATCAATACGAATCACACAACTGGTTCCACGAAGCGATCTTGAACTCACCAAGGGTATCGCCGTTGATGTCGTCGTTAACGGCATGATGGTCACCGGCGAAGACGATACTTCCGCCAGAGAAATAGGCCGCCGCTGTGGTGCTTGCTCAGTAAAACGTAGTCTGTACACAAAGCAAGAGAGTGCCACAAGAATGCCTGATCCACAATCGCTACAGGTCGGTGACCTTGTCAGGTTCATCGGCATCCCGGAAGAATGGTCTCAATCGGGCTATCGTATCCAGCGATCATCCATACTTTTCATGAAGAATCTTATCCGTCGCACATGGCCTTCACGTGTCTCGCGAATTGATGACACGGGTTTCCCGTGGATTGAAGCTCGGATACGGAATCGCGGGCGAATCGAATACCACAGTTGGATGATTACTGAACCAACCGGCTGGGAAACAAAGTCAAGTATGAAGTGACCAACACAAGGAAGACATCTGGTGGGAAAGACAGGCTGGATCGGAAGCATAGCTTGCTCTTTGCAACGGTGCCAGATTCATTGTATTCGAGGTAAAACGGCAAGCATGACCAAAACTGTAAGCCATGCCAAAGATTTCCCAAACATGCCACTTCGAAGCTGAAACGTCAAGGGTATTGCGCATTGGAAAGCAATGTGACTCGTTGGGGTGCTTGCACTTCGATTATAAGTCGTTCAATTTCCGATGCGAAGCGCATGGCGGTTCCCTCAATCCGTGAGATTTCTTTTTTGAGTTCCTCCAATTCAAACGAGTGGTTCCTAGTAACATGAACAGTGTCTTTCAGTTTGTTCAGTTCATCTTCAAACTTTTTCTGTTCTAAGTTGAGACGTTCGACTTTGGCTTGAAGTAACTTTTGAGGGGCTTCAACTAACTGTTCTCGTATTGATTTCTCAATCAGTGAGCGGCGTTTTTCAAGAGCCCCGACCACCGCTTGCAGGTGACGGCGCTCGTCTGTCAACAGCGGAGACTCATTTTGGTCTCGTTCACCATCCGCTTGATTTGACGAGAGTGCGATGAGTTCCTCTTGAATGTGGCGGTCGGCGGTGAGTCGGACGATCACCGGGTCAGCGTACACCGCGAGTTCAATTTCGTCTTTGCTGGGTGACTCGGCTTCCTGGACTGCACTTAATCGACTGACCACCTGCACCAGTTCCATCTTGATTTGAACGATGCGCTTTTGAATCTGATCAGAATACTCAGCCTTCACTTTTTGAGTTGGTGCCGGTTCCAAGATTTTCGTGAACTCTGCAAGGACAGTCTTCTTTGTTAACAGTTCCTCCTTGATTGTTCTATGGAACCCTTCAAGAGTGCGTAAGCGAATTTGCCGTTCATTTTTCGCTTTGTTGACGAATTCGTCGAGATAAGCGTTGAGGACGGCGTTAACAATCTTAACGGCTTCTTGAGAGAGTGGTGCGTTCAAGGAAAGTCGCATGAATTCGTGACCTGGAAATTCAACTTCAAGGTGTTCTTCCAGCCAGCCGACAGGATCGGATTGCTGCTTCAGAAGAGTGTTGTCCCG
>JAJDEL010000516.1 GCA_029259835.1 Planctomicrobium sp.
CATCGAGAATGGCGTCGACGACCCAGCAGCCGCGCATATGCCAGTGGTCTGCATCGCGACAGTGATTGAGGATCAAATCGTTATCGCAGCCGACGTCCTGTAGGGCATTCGTGAGCTCGGGCATCTTCGAGAAGTCTCGGGCATTGTACATCTCTTGTGCCAACTTGACGAGACGCGGCGAACGCCACTCGTCCTGAAATGCTTCACGGGTTCCAACCGGTGCAACGAGTTCCGCGGCGAGTTCGGCCAAAGAGTTCAACGCTTTTTGAGTTGAAATTTCAAAAATTTGCTTCATCGCGTGGACCATGTCACACAATGCCGCCCTGAGGTCTTCGTTCTCAAGTGCCTTGTCGAGTGCGACTGACTCGGGTGCATTGCGCCACGGCTTACGGGAATTGATATATGTCCCGCGATAACTCGATCTGGCACGACTCAGGGCGGTCTTCGTTTTCCCGGTGTCTGCGAACACCTCAAGGGCATTCAGTGCATCGGACATCTCAAGTCGCATCCGATTGTTCGAACCTGACTGCCACAAAAAACGGAAGGTCCCGGTCAGCAAAAGACGTTGTTGCCGCTCATCAAGACCACCAATCGGGAGATCGTCAATGTCCACCTCTTCCTCCTTCCGGAGATCGATACCGGCTGTCACAAGTGCTTCGATGAAGGCGACCGACATGAAAACATCCGATTCAATCAATACCTCCCAATCATCAACTGGAAAACTCGGCAGTATTTCCTTCAAGCGAGTTTTCGATTCATCTTTCAGGCAGCCACGCTCGTCGAAACGGCAATCTGCTTCAACTTGCTTCAGTAGCGGTGTCACCACGATTTCGAAGTGCAGAAAGACCGGCAATAGAATCGCAGACAGACGATCCTCATCCAGACCGAATTCATTCGCTAGATTGGTCTGCGGTGACAGTTCCTCAATGGTGGCGCTGGTGTGATCGGAGATGATCTGTCGAATATAAAGCGAGACTTGTGGATCGACGTGGTGGGTTGATGCTCGCGCCTGGTCGATATCAGCTGCTGTGCTCGTCTCCTTTTCGGTAGGAGGTTTTTGCAGCACAATGTCCAACAATGTCTGCCACTCGTTAGCAGAGTCTTCACGCCGCCGCGGCAGCCCACCAATCGAGACACCTGAGGATGGCGGCGCCTTAGCGATCTCCTTGTTGATGATATCGATGACAGACTGTCCCGATTGATTGCTGATCGTCGGATCAGCACCAAGCTCGATAAGGCATTGGACAATAGCTGTGCGACGTCGTCTCACATTCTCAAACAAAACGGTTTCACCATACCTCGAATTGACTGCATTGACGTCGGCCCCGACTGCCGCCAGAACCCTTAGCTTACCGATCACTCGCTCTTCTTTTTCGTAGTGTGCTGTGTGCTCCATCACTGCGGGTGTTCCCAATTCGCTTTCTAAGGAAACACCGGATGTCACCAAAACTCCCACACACTCTTGGACGCGAGGATCTGGGCATTCATGTAGTAAAACCTGTAGCGGAGTCACATTCCGGTCAGGTAATTTGTTAATGTCGGCTCCCTGCTCAATTGCTCGTCGAATGACCTGCGGATCCAGTGCTTCGACTCCCTCTTCCAGCAAATCGGCTGCAGGATCATCGCCCCATTCGAGACCAGGAGCAGTACAAGCGCGATGTCCGCCAATTCGTAATTTCGCGGACTTCCCGTTCGCATCGACAATTTCCGGTCGCTCACCGCTGCAATCGAGGCAAACTGAGTCCTTCTCAATCTCAAACTCACGACAAAGTTTTTCGATGACATCCTGCCCACTCTTACAGTCGTCCAGAAAATCATTTGCCAATTCGACTGCTTTGAATTTTGCTTGGGACAGAATTCCCGAAGCCCGAATTGGTAATTCAAAGTCGACAAGACACTTCCTTGCACGATGACAACGAAAGAACCACCCACGTTTCTGATCGTCATAGCCGAAATGTACAATTTCCAGACGACTCGATCGTGATGAAGCGTCAAACACGGCCTTGTCATCAGCACAATTACAAAACAACGAGACCCACCCGTGACTCTTGTCCCAAAGTTGAATAAACCACTTTTGAGTGTTCTCAGGTAGCAAATGGGGAGGACCGCCACCTCCGCTACCCGAATCACTCTCGAAAGGGGCGCGCGAGTAGTTCATCGCCTGACCAATATCCTCAGGCGACTCCGCTTTGATATCACGAATAAAAACACGTTCCCAAGACTCGAATTGCTTCGTGGGACCATCACTTTCGTCCGGGATTGTTGCCTGGTGCGATACATCGCTGGACGTCGGAACGTTGGTCGCATCCGTAGTGAGTTCGGTGTAACCCTTCTTGATTTTTCCCGCTATCAATTTCTTCGTAGCTACGAGTGTTTCTTCGACCGTTTGAAATGTCTTTGTCTTCGATTGCCCGGCTGTACCAATCCGGCCCCAACGCGTGGTCAGTACAGTTCCCTGCGTTGAGATCTCCCAGAATTTCGACGATTTATCGTCCGACAACTCAAAGTAGCGTATCTCCATTCCATCCCCTGTTCGCCCGAATACCCTCAAGTGAAGACCATTGAGTGCTTCCTGTCATCCACAATCTACGCCGTTTTCACGTCATTCTCAAGAGATATGTTACACTCATGGCTTTGAGCCCAATGATTGCCACTGTTGATCAGGAACGGCTGCACACTCAGAGTGGAGCGCAGCGGAAGGATGGGCGTGGTGGATTCCAGTATTGGCTTTCATCCTTCCACCATCAGTAACGTCCTATCCAGTTGTAAGGTGTCAGTCTTGTCTGTTGTTGATTTGCGAACGCTGATTTACTCCAGAGCGATTTCTCATCAACTCCACACTCGCCACGCCCATTACTCCACTTTGTTACGTGCCGGAATTGCCACTGGACTCCAATGCGAACGCAGCTTTAAGGGCTCCAAATCCTTTTTGGCCGCGGTGGGAGTCGACGACGGCGCTCATGCGAATTTCGCTGGTGTTGATCATTTGAATGTTGATGTCTGCATCCGCGAGCGCCTTGAACATTTTCTCTCCGACGCCGGTATGCGTTCGCAAACCGATGCCAACGACGGTGAGTTTGTCGATTTCGACTTCATGGCTGACGGTGGCACCTTCCCAGTGCGAAGCGACATCCTCGACCAGTTTCAGACACTTTTCGAGGTCGGTACGCGGGATCGTAAACGAGACTTCGGCATGACCGGTGCTGCTCACGTTTTGGACGATCATGTCGACCATTACATTCCCGTTGGCGACGGCGGTAAAGACTTCGGAACAGCTCCCTGGGATGTC